>CAMCBY010000119.1 GCA_945873015.1 Klebsiella pneumoniae | reverse complement strand
TGTGCCGGCCTTTATTCGCGCCGTGCAGGCTATCGGTTACGACGGCCCGTGGGGCGTCGAGATCATTTCGGTGGAACATCGCCGACGCACGCTGGATGAGGCGGCGCGTGTGGCGGTCGACAGCACGCTCGCGCAGTTCGCGCGCGCCGGCTGAGGGCGACATGGCAACGCGCGTGCCGTTGCGCTAGGCATTTTTCATGACTGATGCGGGCGCGCGGTGTGTTGGACGAGCACCTCTGCGCTACCACGCGGGAGCAGGCAAATGAACACATCACAGGCGGACATCTACGCGCAGCAGATTGCCGAACATGGCTACGTCGTCATCGAGGGCGCGGTATCGCGCGCGCTCGTGGATGAATTGCGCACCGCGCTCGACAGCATCGAACGCGAGCACGCACTGGGTTATGCCGCTTCGCGTTTTGAAGGCTATAACACGGTACGCATCTACAACCTGCTCGCCTATGGCGAGCCGTTCTGGCAGGTGCCGCTGCACGCGCAGGTGCTGCCGGTCGCGGAGCGCGTGCTCGAGCCGGAACTGCTGTTGTCCTCGCTGTCTGCAATCACGCTCGGCCCGGGCCAGGAAGGGCAACCACTGCACGAAGATACCCAGCAGATCCCGCTTGCCCGACCACGCCCGCCGATTGCCCTGAACGCGATGTGGGCGCTGTCGGATTTCACCGAAGCCAATGGCGCTACCCGCATCATTCCCGGCAGCCATCGTTATGACGGTCCGCCGCCTTTCGGCGCGGAACTGCCAACCGTTGCGGCCGAAATGCCGGCCGGCAGCGTAATGCTGTTCGACAGCCAGCTATGGCACGCGGGCGGCACGAATACCACCGCCCAGCGACGTTATGCCATCTCCTGCTACTACTGCGTGGGCTGGATGCGGCAACAGGAAAACCAGTTGCTCGGGGTGCCCACCGAACTCGCCGCACGAATGCCGCGGCGCCTGCAGGAACTGATGGGTTATAGCGTGTGGCGCGGACAGTACGGACACATCGCCAATCGCGATCCGGTCGAACTGCTGGGTCGCGAACGCACCTCGCGCATGATCTGGGACGATCAACGGGTCGCCGAAATCAGCCCCGCGCAGTCCCCCGCTGAGACTCAGTGATTCAGGAAAGTTTTGACTGCGTGTCGCGGGCAGACTGCGACGCGCGCATTGACTCCGGCTCCAGCAACATCAAAGGTATCGCGCGCTCGCCGGTCCGCGCACGGTAGCGGTCATAACCGATATAGAGCTGCGTAGCCTTGTGCCACAGCCGCTCGTATTCGTCACCCGCGACGATTTCGCGTGCAGTATATCTGCCCGAGTGACCGTCGAATTCGAGGCTCGCTTGCGGATATTTCAGAAGATTGAAATACCACGCGGGGTGATGTTTCTGGCCCCAGTTTGATGCGATGAGGATCACGTTATTGCCGTCGGGCACGCCGATCAGCGGCATGCGGCGTGTTTTGCCGCTGCGTGCGCCGGTGGAAGTCAGTGTCACAGTCGGCAGGCCGACCACCCACTGCGGGACCGACACGCGCGCGCCGCTCAGTTTCATGATGACGCGGTCTAGATGGTGCAGGCATCTGGCAAAGACCGCGGCGCCGAGCGCGGAGGCGGGCAGCCATTGCAGCCAGCGCTGCAGTCTGTTCTGACGTACGCGTAGTTCAGGCATCGTGGTGTTCCAACTGTCCCAATAGCTATGACACAAACAACCCACCGTGACCACAGGGCAGGGGTGGCGCGTGTTGCTCAGCATGAGCCGCGGTCGCTCAGTTGCTGGGCTCGCTTAATTTGAAGACCCCTTCTACCATGCTGGTAGCGGCGGGTACGCCGTTTCGGCGTTCGGGGGGCTCCGCCTTCCGTAGGTGAGAATTTTTTCGCACATTCATGGCGCAGCATCGCGGCTGAACCGCGCCGCAGATGCAAAACAATGCGCGCCCGCAGGGGTGCCATGACGCCGCCACGCTTTCTGGGGGAGACTGCATGCAGATGCCGGTAGATACCGCGCTCGCCGAGTGGCGAATGCGCGCGCTTGAATTCGAGAGCGAGATCAAAAAGGCCATCATCGGCCAGGACAAATCCATTCGCCTGTTGCTCGTGACCTTGTTCGCGCGCGGTCATGCGCTGCTTGAGGGTGATGTGGGTGTCGGCAAGACCACCTTGCTGCGCGCTATCGCGCGGGTATTGGGCGGCAACTTTGCGCGGGTCGAGGGCACCATCGACCTCATGCCGAACGACCTCATCTATCACACCTATATCAACGAACAGGGCCGCCCGGCCATCGATCCCGGGCCCTTGCTCAAACATGAGCAAAGTCTCGCAACGTTCTTCTTTAATGAGGTCAACCGCGCGCGACCGCAGGTGCATTCCCTGTTGTTGCGGGTCATGGCCGAACGCAGCGTGACGGCCTTCAACCGGGAATATTATTTTCCCCATCTGCAGGTGTTCGCGGATCGCAACCGGGTCGAAAAGGAAGAAACGTTTGAGCTGCCGGCGGCGGCACGCGACCGTTTTCTCATGGAGATCAATATCACCATGCCGCGCGAGCGCGAGATGCAACACGCGCTCATGTTCGATACGCGTTTTTTTGACGTCGACGCACTGATAGACAGCTTGCGCAGCGGCATCCTGCCCTATGCCGAGTTGAACGACATCGGCAGCCTCATCCAGCGCCACATCACCACCAGCGCCACGGTCGAGAACTATGCGCTCGACCTGTGCGCGGCGACGCGTGCGCCGGCAGAGTTTGGCATCGCCTTGAGCGGCGTCGATATGAGCCGCCTGGTGCTGTCGGGTGTGAGTCCACGCGGCATGGGGATGTTGATGCGTGCGGCCAAGGTCGCCGCCTGGCTGGCTGGCCGCTCGGCGCTGGTACCGGAGGACATTCACTCTGTGCTGAATGAGACCATCGCCCACCGCATTTTTTTTACGCCGGTGTACGAACTGCGCCGTGCCGATATCGTCGCGGCGCTGATGGAGCAACTGGTGGCCAAGGTGGTTGCGCCTTAAAGATGAACCCGGCTGAAGTCCATTACCGTATCGACTGGCGTGCTACCAGCCATTTTCCCGGTGCGCATGCGAGTCGCCAACAGGGGGGTGGATTGCGTTTTCGCAACCATGCCTCGCTGCTCAATGCGCCCGACCCGCGTCGTTTCGACATCCACGCCAGTCTGCGCGATCCTTTCGAGCAGTTGCAGGTGCGTATCTACAGCCAGACCAGCACCATCGCGGTGTATGTGCTGGCTGATCTTTCCGCCTCGATGGGGGTGGTCGGCGCGCATGCCAAGAACGCGGTGCTGGCCGAGTTGGTGGCGTCCTTGAGTTACTCCGCCTATCGCATGGGCGATCGTTTCGGATTCGTCGGCTGCGCCGACGACGAGCGTGAGCCGTGGCTGTTGCCGGCCACCATGAACCGAGGCGCTGGTCATGCGCTGGCCGACGCGCTGCGTAGCGAAATGCCGAACGGCCGCGATGCGCAAGGCATGCTGAAAGCCGCCGAACTGCTCGGGCCGCGCCGCGCGCTGGTATTCCTGGTGTCGGATTTTTTTTGGCCGCCGGCGCTGCTGGAAGCCGTGCTGGAATCGCTCGCCTATCACGACGTGGTGCCGGTCGTGCTGTGGGACAGACAGGAGTGCGAGCAGTTGCCGCGCTACGGTCTGGTGCGTGTGGTGGACGCCGAGACTCAGCGCAGTCGCCTGCTGTTGATGCGCCCGACCTTGAAACGCCGCATTCAACAGGCGTTCGAAGCGCGACTCGCGCAGTTGCAGGCGAGTTGCGCGCGTTTCGGCCGCCTGCCGCTGGTATTGGAAGATGGCTTCGATGCCGATCGTATGAGCCAGTATTTCTATGACTGAGCGCCGCCCCCTGCAGCTCTTGACGCTGGCCGTGTTCACGACCTTGGCGTTGACATGGGCAACGGCCGGCACGGCAGCAGACGAGCGCGTGATCGAGCAACTCGACATCCGCCAGCCGCGCACTTTCGGTTATCACATCGGCGATAAATTCACGCGCATCGTCAGCCTGCAGTTGCGCGCCCCGTACGTGCTCAGCAGTCAGGCGCTGCCGGCAGCGGGCCGCCTGTCGGAATGGCTCGCACTCGAAACGCCGCAGGTGACGGTCGAGCCGGGCCCACAGGCCACCCGTTACGAGATTCGATTCACCTACCAGGTGGTGAATGTCGGCACCGAGGCGGCGTCGATTGCGGTGCCTCATCACGAGCTGCTGTATGGCGACAACAAAGAGAGCTTAAAAGCGCTGATACCGGCCACACGTATAAGTGTTGCGCCGTTGCGAGGCAGCACAGATAACGACACACAGCCGGCGCAGGCGCCAACGCCGCTCGGTTTCGATACGAAGCGCCCGTGGTTTTTCGCAGTGGCCTTGTGTGTATCGGCACTTTTGCTTGGTTATCTTCACGGCGGCCTGCCGTGGTCGCGAACCGCACGCCCGTTTCGGGTTGCGCAGGCGACGCTACGCGCGGCCGCGCGGCGCGGCTGGCAGGACCAGGACTATGAGGCGGCGTTGCGTGCCGTGCATCGCGCGTTTAACGAAACCGCCGGACGGACGGTATTTCGCGACACCCTGCCCGCGTTTTTTGTCGAGCATGCAGCTTTTACCGCGATGCGCGAACCCGTGATGGAGTTTTATACGCGCTCGCGCGACTATTTTTTTAGCGCGTCGAGCGCTGCGTCGGCACCGCGATATTCCGCACAGGAACTCACGGCCCTGGTGCGGCGCTGTTGCGACCTCGAGCGTGGTGTGCGCTGATGGTGGGGCTCGCCGCACCCTGGGGCCTGGTTTTGCTGCCGCTCGCATTGCTGCCATTCATGCGGCATGGCCAGCATGCAGTGGCTTATCCCTCACTCGCGATGTTGCCGGCCGATGGCTTGTCCAATGTTGTCGATGGGGTGCTGCGGCTGGTGGCGGCCGCTTGTATCGTCGCCCTCGTGCTTGGCGTGAGCGGATTGTTTCGCGCTGCAGAATCGGTGGACCGTATCGGTCGCGGCGCGCACACCGTGATGCTGCTCGACAGTAGCGGCAGCATGGACACACCGTTCGTGACCGGCAACGAGCACCGCTCGCGAGTCAGCAAATGGGGCACCTATACCTCCAAGGGCCAGGTCGCGCGACGTATGCTTGCCGAGTTCGCTGCGCAACGGCCGCAGGACATGTTTGCTTTGTTCGTGTTCAGCGGCAATCCCATCCCGGTGCTGGCGCTGACTGACAAACAGAATGCGATTCAAGCCGCCATCGCCGCCGGCGCCATCGAGCGCGGTCTGGCCTCGACCGATCTCGGTACCGGCCTTATCCGTTCGCTCGAATATTTTAAAGACAAACCGTTTACCGGCTCGCGGGTCGTGATGCTGGTGTCCGATGGCGCGGCGACCTTGACCATACCCGTGCAGGACGAGATCAGAAATCTGCTGCGCAAATATCGTGTGTCTTTGTACTGGTTCTATCTGCGAGCGCAGTTCAGTCCCGGCCTCGACACCGAAATGAGTTCCGATACCGCGCGTCAGATAGCGCCTGAACAACTCGTGCACCAGTTTTTTGCCGGCACCGGTCTGCCCTATCGCGCCTACTCGGCCGAGAACCCCAATGCTCTGCGTGAAGCAATTGCGCAAGTAAACAAGCTGCAGAATCTGCCCATCCGCTATCAGGACGTGATTCCGCGCCGCGACTTGTCTGGTCGCTGCTACGCACTTGCGCTGGGGCTGCTGACGGTGCTGCTCGCAGCCAGATTCGGCGAGGTACAACGATGGCGCTGAAGAAATCGCTCAGTGTAATGCTGGTCGCGCTACTGCTGTTGAGCGGCGCCGGCCTCGCACGCGAGGTGCTGCGATGGTTCGCGCAGCGTGATTACAATGATGCGCTCGTGCAGGGGGATTACGCGCGGGCCGCGCGCGTGGGTGGTGACCTTGGCCGCTTTGCGCAGGCCTATGGGCTGCAGCAGGCCGGCAAGTTTCAAGACGCGCGCGTGCTCTACAGCAAACTCGAGCGCAGTCACGATCCGGCGCTGCGGGTGGCTGCGCTGTACAACATGGGTAACACCTATCTCGACGAAGCCGCCACTATCGATCTCCACCAGGATGCCGATCGCGCGCTGCCCCTGCTCGAACTCGCCAAGACCAGCTATCGCGATCTGCTGCGCATTGATGAGCAACACTGGGACGCTCGCTACAACCTGGAACGCGCCCTCAGATTGTCGCCCGACATCGGCGAGCAGAAAGTCATGAACGTGGAAGGGCGGCGCAGCCCGGTGCGCACCATTAATTCGGTCGATCCGGAAGGTGCCTTGCCGTGACGCTGCGGCGCCATCCGCAGGTGCTGTTATTGCTGTTGGCGGCCGTCCTGATGAGCGCCACGCTGGTCGCGCCGAGTGTGCCGTTAAAACGTGCGAGTTACCGCTACGTGCTGGTATTCGATATCAGCCAGAGCATGAACACGGCAGATGTCGGATCAGAAGCGGCCCCGCTTGCGCGCCTCGAGTTCGCCAAACAACGGGCGCTCGAAGCACTCAAGGGCCTGCCCTGTGGGAGCGAGGTCGGCATCGCGCTGTTCACCGGTCACCGTGCCTTTCTCATGTTGACGCCGATAGAGCTGTGCGCAAATTTCCAGGAACTGTCGACCATGCTTGCCAGCATCGACTGGCGCATGACCTGGGAGGAGCGCAGCGAAGTGGCCAAGGGCGTGTTCCGCAGTCTCGAGTTATTGCGTGCTTTGAGCGCTACTACGCGTCTGGTGTTTTTGACCGATGGTCACGAAGCGCCGCCCTTGAATCCCGATGTCAAACCGGGCTTCAGCGGTGAGGTCGGTGCGGTACGCGGCCTGCTGATCGGGGTGGGCGGTGCGCTGCCGGTGCCGATCCCGAAGTTCGACGCCGAAGGCAAACAGCAAGGCTACTGGCAGGCCGAGGACGTCATGCAGGTCGATACCTTTCGTGCCGAACAGCAGCAACGCGAAGGGGTAGCGGCGGCGCCGGGTGGCACCGAACATCTGTCGTCGTTGAAAGAAGACTATCTGCGCGCGCTCGCGCAGGAGACCGGGCTCGATTATCTGCGCCTCGATGACAGCGACGCGCTGTTGCACGCCATGAAAGGCAAGGCCTTGGCCATCCCCAAGACCCAGCCCACCGATATTCGCTGGCTCATTGCGCTCGCTGCGCTGCTGGCGCTCAGCACCTCATTGCTGCGCAGATTTCACACCAAGGCGCCAAACAGTTTATAGACGGTTGCGGTGCGGGTAGCGCGCGGCCAGGCTTGTCTTTTGCCGGCACGAAAGCTAGCTTGCAGGCCTCAACCTGTGGAATCAACGACACCCATGAGCCTTCATCGCAGCGGTGTGATCAGCGGCGTCGGTGAGACGCGCTATTCGAAAGTGTCGGGCAAGAGTGTGCTGGCCTTACACCTTGAAGCGTCGCTGGCAGCTATCACGGATGCCGGCCTGACACCGAAAGACATCGATGGCCTGATCCCCTACGCGGGTCTGGGCACGGTGGCGGAGGATTACATCACCAACTTCGGTATCGAAGACCTGCGCTTTTCGGCGCATACGCCGATGGGCGGCGCGAGCCCGATAGCGGCCGTGCAATGCGCGCTGGCGGCGGTCTCGAGTGGCATCTGTCGTCATGTGTTGATTCCGCTTGCGCGTAATGGTTCTTCCGGTGGACGCATTTCCTCACTTATGGAAGAGGCGCCGCAGTTCCGCGCGGTCGGTGAATTCGAATTGCCAATAGGCGCCTTCGCGCCGGCACAACTCTACGCGCCGATGGCGCGCCGCCACATGGAACTCTATAGCACGACGTCGCGGCATTTCGCCGAGGTCGCGGTCACCACGCGCCAGCACGCGATATTGAACGGCCGCGCGATGATGACCAAACCGATGAGCATCGAAGACCACCAGGCCTCGCGCATGATTGCCGACCCGTTCCGCCTGTTCGACTGCAGTCTCGAAAGTGACGGCGGCGCGGCGGTGGTGGTCTCGCGTGCGGACTGCGCGCGGGATCTGCGCCAGCCGCCGGTGGCGGTGCTCGGCATTGCTGAGGGACACCCGGATTCGCCGAGCGCGATTACCCAGCGTGCGGATCTCATTCACATTGGTCTCGACAAGGCCGCCCCGCGTGCGTTCGCGATGGCGGGCGTCAATCATGACGATATTGATGTTGCCGAGATCTACGACTGCTTCACCTATGTCGTCATCAGACAACTCGAAGCGTTAGGCTTTTGCGCGCGGGGCGAGGGCGGGCCGTTCGTGGCGAGTGGCGCCTTGCGGCTCGATGGGGCGCTGCCGACCAATACTCACGGCGGGCTGCTCTCGCAGGCGCACATCGGTGGACTGAATCACATTGTCGAACTGGTCAGACAACTACGCGGCGAGGCCGGCGCGGCACAGGTGCAAGGCGCGCGTGTCGGCCTTGTGACTGGCTATGGCGACATGGGGGATGGCAGCATTGCCATCATGGCTCGCGCATGAACATGAACATCGATAGCTTGCCGGCACGGCCGCAACCCACACCGAGCGAAGAATCGCAGCCCTACTGGGATGCGCTGCGCGAACACCGCCTGGTATTCCAGCAATGCGCCGAGTGCGGCAAGCTGCGCCACTATCCACGTCCGATGTGCGATGGCTGTTACAGCATGAAGGTCAGCTGGTTTGAGAGCGCCGGCGTCGGCACGGTAGAGAGCTGGACCATCGCTCATCACCCTTTCCATCTCGCTTTCAAGAGCGCGGTGCCTTACACGCTGGTGACGGTCGAGCTGGAAGATGGCGTGCGTATGCACGCGCCCTGGCGCGGCGCGGTGGCGACGCTCGCGCTCGGGCTGCCGGTGCGCGTGATATTCGAGCGCATCGACGCGGGGCTCACCCTGCCGGCGTTTGTCGCTGCAGGCTGAACCACTTCGCTGTGCGGAGGCTGTCAGGCTCCAGGGCGTTGCCGAAGCTGCCAAGCCGCACGCTCAGAACTTCACGCTGCAGGACTGCCAGGCGATGAACTGCCAACCAGCCGCGGTCGCGGTCCATGCTGAGAGTGAACGCAGGTCCAGCGATTTGTGGACCTTCTCGCCGTTGAGCACCACATCCACTTCGATATGGGAGGCACCTACCACCAGTGCCACCTCGCCGAGCAGCGTGACCTTCTGTTCGCGCTGTTCGACTTCGAGATAGCGGGTGCGGCCGCTGCGCAGGGCTTCGATGTAGCTGGCCTTGCTATCGACCACCCCCGAGGAGTGGGTGTAGATCATGTCGTCGTGAAACAAGGCCGCCAGCGTGTCCAGATCGTTTGCGGTCATGGCGGCGTAGCGACGCGCTTCGAGCGCGAGTATCCCCTGTGTATCCATTGTTCCCCCGTTAGGCGTGAATAAAGGCCGTGTCTAGTGTGCTGTCCCGCAGTGAATCTTCATAATTCACTTGCCCTCGACGTGCGATGCGGCGTTGCTCGTCGTCGCAATAGCGCCGCTATTACTCCTCCTCGCGCCTTGTCTCGCACGCCGATCGCGGCGCGAATTATCGAAGTTCATCACGGG
>CAMCBY010000118.1 GCA_945873015.1 Klebsiella pneumoniae | reverse complement strand
CCAGCCGGGTAATACCGCAGACAAGAAGAAGGCGGCGGTCAAAGGCAAAGGCCGTGACGGTCGCGATGAGCGTGACACCAGCCGTGACAGCGCTGGCCGCAAAGAACTGCATGTCGCTACCGAGAAATCGGGACGACGTCGCAAGAAGCCGGTCACGCGCCGCGTGATGCCCTCCTCGGGTGGCAACAAGCACGGCTTTGAGCGTCCCAGCGACCCGGTCGTTCGGGTGGTGAATGTTCCCGAGAGCCTGACGGTTGCCGATCTCGCCCAGCGCATGTCGGTGAAAGCCGCGGAAGTCATCAAGGCGATGATGGGCATGGGCACCATGGTCACCATCAATCAGATGATCGATCAGGAAACTGCCGCGATCGTAGTCGAAGAGATGGGCCACACCGCCAAGCTCGTCCATGCCGACGCGATTCTGCAGGAATTGCGCGAGACCGTGCGTCAGGACGATGGCACCCAGCAGCCGCGTGCGCCGGTCGTGACCATCATGGGTCATGTCGATCACGGCAAAACGTCGCTGCTCGACTTCATTCGCGATTCACGCGTGGCGGCGGGCGAGGCGGGCGGTATCACACAGCACATTGGTGCCTATCGTGTTGATACCGCACACGGTTCGATAACATTCCTCGACACTCCTGGTCACGAAGCCTTTACGGCCATGCGTGCCCGTGGCGCGCGCGTCACCGACATCGTCATTCTGGTGGTCGCGGCTGATGACGGCGTGATGCCGCAGACCGAGGAAGCGATCAAACACGCCAAGGCCAGCGGCGTGCCCATGATCGTAGCGATGAACAAGATGGACAAACCGGAAGCCGATCCGGAGCGCATCAAGCAGGAACTGTCGGCTCGTCAGGTGATACCGGAAGACTGGGGTGGCGACACGCAGTTCATCCCGGTCTCGGCCAAGACCGGCGCCGGCGTCGATGCGCTGCTTGAAGCGATTTCACTGCAGGCCGAAGTGCTGGAACTCAAGGCTTCACCCGATGGCCCGGCTGTCGGTACGGTGATCGAATCCCGCCTCGACAAGGGCCGTGGTCCGGTCGCGACGGTGCTGGTGCAGAGCGGTCGTCTCAAGCGCGGCGACATTCTGCTGACCGGCGCCGAGTACGGCCGCGTGCGTGCGATGGTGGATGCGCGTGGCGAGCAGTTGTTGGAAGCAGGGCCGAGCGAGCCCATCGAAGTGCTGGGCTTGTCCAGCACCCCGAATGCCGGCGACGAAGCGACGGTGGTGGAAGACGAGCGCAAGGCGCGCGAAATCGCCTCCTATCGCGTCGACAAGGATCGCGAAAGCAAGCTCGCCCGCCAGCAGGCAGGCAAGCTCGAGAACATGTTTGCGCAGATGAAAGACGGCGAACAGGCTTCGGTGCGTATTCTGCTGAAGGCTGATGTGCAGGGATCGGCGGAAGCCTTGTCCGAAGCCATCAGTCGTCTGAGCAGCACCGATGTGCGGGTCGACCTGATTGCCGCCGGCGTCGGTGGTATCAACGAGTCGGACGTCAATCTGGCGCTCGCGTCGCGTGCCACCATGATTGGCTTCAACGTACGTGCTGATGCGTCGGCGCGTAAGTTGGTCGAGGCTGAAGGCGTGGATCTGCGTTACTACAGCGTGATTTACGACGTGATTGACGACGTCAAAGCGGCCATCAACGGCCTCCTGTCGCCCGAGATTCGCGAGTCGATTATCGGTATCGCGCAGGTGCGTGACGCCTTCCGTTCGTCGTCGATGGGCACCATTGCCGGCTGTCTGGTGACCGAAGGTGTGGTGCGCAAGAGTAGCCCGATACGTGTATTGCGCGAGAGCGTGGTGATTTACGAAGGCCAGCTCGAATCCTTGCGTCGTTTCAAAGATGACGTCAGCGAAGTGCGCTCCGGCACTGAGTGCGGTATCGGCGTGAAGAACTACAACGACGTCAAGGCAGGCGACCAGATCGAAGTGTTCGAACGCACCATCGTCGCGCGCACAATCTGAGTGGCTGGTATGGTCGCCCGTGATTTCAGTCGCACTGACCGCGCGGTTTCGACCGTGCGCAAAGCGCTGGCTGAGCCGATCAATGCACTGGCGCGCGCGCGCGGTGTGGCGATGGTGACCATCACCGAGGTGGAGGTCTCAAAAGATCTGCGTTACGGCACCGTGCATCTCAGCGTGTACGGTGACGAGTCGCAGCAGCAAGCGTTTCTCACTGCGGTGCGCGGTCAGGCGGCCGCCCTGCAGCGCGTGCTGGGCCAGACGCTGCGAACGCGCCATGTGCCGGTGTTAAGTTTCGCGCTCGACGACTCGATTGCGCGCGGCGATCGCATCCATCAAATGCTACGCAGCGGCGAGCCGCCGCAGGGCGAGTAAGAATTTCATGGCGCAAACTCAGTCCCGCCCGCGCAAACGGCGCGGTCGTCCGGTCAACGGTATCTTGTTGCTGGACAAGCCGATTGGTATCAGCTCCAACGCCGCCTTGCAGACCGCCAAGCGTCTGTTTGGCGCCGCCAAAGCCGGCCACACCGGCAATCTTGACGTTGAGGCGACTGGGCTGCTGCCGGTGTGTTTCGGCGAAGCGACCAAGGTCTGTCAGTTCCTGCTCGATGCCGACAAGCGCTATCTTTCGGAATTTACCCTAGGACGGCGCACGACCACCGGCGATAGTGAAGGTGACACGGTGTACGAACGGCCCACCGACGACTTGACGCTGGCGCAGATCGAGGCCGCCATTGCGACCTTTCGTGGCCCCATCGAACAGATGCCGCCGATGCATTCGGCCTTGAAGCATAAGGGCCAGCCACTCTACAAACTCGCGCATAAGGGCATCGAAGTCGAGCGCCAGAAACGCACCGTGACTATCCATTCCTATCAGGTGCTGTCGTTCGACAACCCGCGTCTGGAAGTTGCGGTGAGCTGCTCGAAAGGCACCTATGTGCGCACCCTGGCCGAGGATCTCGGCGAGATGCTCGGCTGCGGCGGTTATGTCTCGCGCTTGCGCCGCGATGGTGTCGGCCCCTATCAGTTGGCCGATGCCTGGACCTTGGAACGGCTCGAATGGCTTGCGCAGCGCGGTGAAGCCGAGCTTGACCGCAGCCTGTTGCCGATAGACGGCGCGCTGGAGCTCATGCCGCGCGCGGATCTGACGGCCGAAAGCAGCTTTTATCTCGAACGTGGCAACGCGGTGCTGGTGCCCAAGGCACCGACCAGCGGTTTGTTGCGTCTATACGACGATCTCGGTCGATTCATCGGGGTCGGCGAGATTTTATCGGACGGGCGGGTGGCGCCCCGCAGGCTGTTTCGCCTGCCGGCCACCGAGGCAACGGGCGAATCAGCGCGCTCAAGCGCATAAACGCCTTGTGACTTGTTGTGGCACGCGTTTAGAATACGCGGCCATTTCAATCAATTAGATGAACTAGAGTAGCGGTGTAGGAGTTGGTAGATGTCTTTGTCGAATGAGCACAAGAGCGCGATCATCAGCGAGTATCAATTATCGGGAACGGACACCGGATCGCCCGAAGTGCAGATAGCGCTGCTGTCAGCGCGTATCAACGATCTCTCCGAACATTTCAAACTGCATACGCACGACAACCACTCCCGCCAGGGGCTGCTGCGCATGGTCAACAGCCGACGCAAGATGCTCGACTATCTCAAGCGCAGCGATACCGAACGTTATCGCGGCCTCATTGCTCGACTGGGACTGCGCAAGTAATTCCGGGTCTTCGCATCCGTCATCGCACTTCCAGTCTCTGAGCCGCTGCCATGTCAGCGGCTCTTCATTTTGTATGAGCAGGTAAACAATTTATGTCGGCAACAACGGTGTCCTTTCAATACGGTAGTCAAACCGTCACCCTGGAAACGGGGCGCATCGCCCGCCAGGCCACAGGTGCGGTGCTGGTCTCGATGGGCGATACCGTCGTCCTCGCGACGGTGGTAGGTTCGAGAGCCAGCGACCCGAGTCGCGACTTTTTCCCACTGACAGTTGACTACCAGGAACGCACCTACGCGGCCGGCAAGATCCCGGGCGGATTTTTCAAACGTGAAGGCCGTCCGACCGAAAAAGAAACGCTGACCTCGCGCCTCATCGATCGCCCGATCCGCCCGCTGTTCCCGAGCGGCTATAACAGCGAAGTGCAGATCATCGCGACCGTGATGTCGCTCGACCCGACGGTCGACCCGGACATCCCGTCGATGATTGGCGCATCCGCAGCGCTGGCTGTGTCCGGTCTGCCTTTCATGGGCCCGATAGCCGCAGCGCGTGTCGGCTACAAAGATGGCCAGTACCTGCTCAATCCGAGCTTCAAACAACTCGACGATTCGCAGCTCGACCTCGTGGTTGCCGGCACCTCCACTTCAGTGTTGATGGTCGAATCGGAAGCCAAGGTGCTGTCCGAAGAAGTGATGCTCGGCGCCGTGAATTTTGGTCATCGCCAGATGCAGGTCGCAATCGACGCGATCAAGGAACTGGCTGCCAAGGTCAATCCGACGCCCTGGCAGTGGACCGCCACCAGCCACAACGATGAACTGGTGAAGGCTGTGGCCGATGGCTATCGTGGCGCACTCGCCAGCGCCTACAGCATCGTTGACAAGATGGAGCGTCGCGACCGCCTGTCCGCGCTGAAGTCCGAAATCATCGGCGCGCTGCTGGGCGATGGCACGAAGTGGAACGACCGTCAGATCGCCGCCGTGGTGAGCGATCTCGAATACGACGTAGTGCGTGACAGCGCGCTGCAGGGCAACCCCCGTATCGACGGCCGCACCAAGGACGACATTCGCCAGATCACCATCGAAGCGGGCGTGCTGCCGCGCACCCATGGTTCGGCGCTGTTCACCCGTGGCGAGACGCAGGCTATTGTGGTGGTGGCTCTCGGCACCGAGCGTGACTCGCAGATCATCGACGCTATCGAAGGTGAGCGTCGCGAGCCCTTCATGCTGCACTACAACTTCCCGCCCTTCAGCGTCGGTGAGACCGGTCGCGTTGGTTCGCCCAAGCGCCGCGAGATCGGCCACGGCCGTCTGGCCAAGCGCGCCATCGTCGGCGTGATGCCCGACATGGCCAGCTTTCCGTATGTGATTCGCGTCGTCTCCGAAATCACCGAATCCAATGGTTCGAGTTCGATGGCTTCGGTGTGCGGCACCAGCCTTGCTCTGATGGATGCGGGTGTGCCCCTGAAGTCACCGGTCGCCGGTATTGCGATGGGCCTCATCAAGGAAGGCGATCGTTTTGTGGTGCTTTCGGACATCCTTGGTGACGAAGATCATCTCGGCGATATGGATTTCAAGGTGGCCGGTACCAGCGGCGGTATCACCGCCCTGCAGATGGACATCAAGATAGATGGCATAACCAGCGAAATCATGGAAGTTGCACTGGGCCAGGCCAAAGCCGGCCGTCTGCATATTCTCGGCGAGATGAACAAGGTACTGCCGGCCGCCCGCACTGAGATGTCGGACTACGCGCCGCGCATCATCACCATCAAGATCCCGCCGGACAAGATTCGCGACGTCATCGGCAAGGGTGGTTCGACCATCCGCCAGATCACCGAGCAGACCGGCGCCACTATCGACATCGACGACGACGGCACGGTCCGTATCGCCTCGGTCGATAACGCGGCGGGCCAGGCTGCCAAGGCGCGCGTGCTGGCGATTACCGCAGACGTTGAAGTGGGTGAAATCTACGAAGGCCGCGTGCAGAAGCTCATGGACTTCGGTGCTTTCGTGAACATCCTGCCGGGCAAGGATGGTCTGGTGCATATTTCCCAGATCTCCAATGACCGTGTCGAGAACGTCAGCGATGTGCTGTCGGAAGGTGATGTGGTCAAGGTGCGGGTGCTGGAAGTCGACAAGCAGGGCCGTATCCGTCTCAGCATGAAGGCGGTCTGAGGCAAGCCTGAAAGCGTTTCAGAGGCGGCGCCCAACACGCCGCCTTTGTCGTTTCTGGTCGGGCCCTGTCGTCGATAATCGGACCGTGGCCAGCAGTGAGAATCTTCATGAGGTTTGAAGCTGACTGCCAAATATTTCAGTCGCTTGAGAGCATTATCTCGAATCGACACAAGCGTGGGCGGCGGGCCGTGAAGGCCAGGCCGGCAGCGGTTGCGTAGCGCGAGGGAGAGCAGATATGTCTTTCTTCGCGGTCGCTTTTTCTCTTAGAATGCGCGCCCAGCCTCAAGGCACCGCAGGGCGTGTCAGGTTAATGCCGGTGCCTTTGAGATGCACCGAAGTCAGAGGATTTATTTAAAGATGGTTACGATTCGCTTATCCCGTGGTGGCGCCAAGAAGCGGCCCTTCTATCACATCATCGTCGCCGACGGTCGCAACAAGCGTGACGGTCGCCATATCGAGCGTGTGGGCTTCTTCAACCCGTTGGCGACACCCAATGAGGAAGGCTTCCGAATCAACCGCGAGCGTTACGACTATTGGCTCTCAGTCGGTGCCCAGCCTTCGGATCGCGTGACTGCGCTGGTCAAGAGCCATCCTGCTGCGGCCTGAGCCGCGTCTGGCGGATTGCGATTGCGCCGCGCTCCTCGAGCGCGGACGCAGGCGCCGCGCCCAGCTTCTGATTTCACCTCGCTGCCACCGCCTTGACTGATTTTATCCTCGTTGGCCGGGTCAACGGCCTGTTTGGTACGCGCGGCTGGGTCAAGGTGTTCTCCCATACCCGTCCGCGTGACAACCTGCTCAAGTATTCGCCCTGGTATCTGTTGACTGACGGCGAGTGGCGGACCTATGACGTGGTCGAGGCGCGCCATCATCACGGCGGCGTCATCGCGCACCTCGCTGGCGTGGATGATCGCGACCACGCTGCCAGCCTGGTCCGGCGCGATGTGGCGGTGACCCGCGCGCAACTTGGCCCTGCCGCTCGCGGTGATTACTACTGGGCGGATCTTATCGGCCTGAAGGTTGTCAATCGCGAGGGTGTAGCCCTCGGCACCATCGCAGGTCTCATGGAAACCGGCGCCCACGATGTGATGCGCATCGAAGGCGAGCGCGAATATCTGATCCCGTTCGTGCGCGATGTGTATGTGTTGGCTGTGGACGTAGCGGGCGGCGAAATGCAGGTGGACTGGCACAGCGACGATTAAGCGGTGAATCGCTACACCGTCATCACTTTGTTCCCTGAACTGCTGCACGCGTTTCGCGATACCGGCATCGTAGGCCGCTGCCAGAGCCGCGGGCTGGTCACCATCGAGACCATCAATCCTCGCAGCTTTGCCGTCGATCGCCGCGCAACGGTCGATGACAGTCCCTACGGAGGCGGACCGGGCATGGTCATGATGGCGGCCCCGCTGCGCGCCGCCATCGATGCCGCGCGCGCCAGTGGCCCGCCGGCGCGGGTCATATATATGTCTCCCCAGGGTCGCCGCTTCCAGCAACGCGATGTGCCGCAACTGGCCGCCTGCCCGCATCTGGTGCTGGTGGCCGGACGCTATGAGGGTATCGACGAACGGTTACTGGCGCGCGACATCGACGAGGAATGGTCGGTAGGAGACTTCGTTCTGAGTGGGGGGGAGGTGCCTGCGATGCTCATGATCGATGCCATTGTGCGCACCCTGCCCGACGCTCTCGGTGACGCGCGCTCGGCACTGGAGGACTCTTTCAGTGATGGGCTGCTGGACCATCCTCATTACACCCGACCCGAAGTGCTGGACGGTGTCGCGGTGCCGCCGGTACTGCTGAGTGGCAACCATGCGGCGATCGATGCATGGCGCCTTCAACAACGTATCGGTCGCACCTGGGAGCGTCGCCCGGACCTGCTGCCGGCCGCCGGCTTGACCGCTGCCGATCAGGCTGTGCTCGATGCCTATCGCCGCGCCGCGCAGGAATCTTCAACCGATTGAAGATTTTAGGGTGAAAATCGCCGGAGACTTGCTGTAGAATCGCGCGCTCGCATCATCCCTCAGAGAATAAGTCATGGCGAACATCATCGAGCAGCTCGAATCCGAACAAATGCAACGCAAGGTACCCAGCTTCGCCCCCGGCGACACGGTGGTGGTACAAGTGAAGGTCAAGGAAGGTACCCGCGAGCGTCTGCAGGCCTTCGAAGGTGTGGTGATCGCCAAGCGCAATCGCGGTTTGAATTCCGCTTTCACGGTGCGCAAAATTTCGCATGGTGAAGGTGTGGAGCGCGTGTTCCAGACCTACAGCCCGATCATTTCAGACATCGAAGTGAAGCGTCGCGGCGACGTGCGCCGCGCCAAGCTTTATTACATGCGCGACCTGCGCGGCAAGGCTGCCCGCATCAAGGAAAAGATCACCGCGCGCGCCGACTGAGCGCCGCCGATGGTGGGGTGCGCGGCCTAGCTGGCCGTCGTACCCTGACCTTCGCCGAATCGTTTCGCCAGGTAGGCGATGATATCGGCCGATTCATACATCCACTTCCCATCCTGCCCAAGCCCGATACGCAAGCACGGCACGGTTGACCGTCCGCCGCCTTGTATCAGATCGCGTTGATGTTTGGCGTCGCGCATGACATCGCGCAACTCAATCTTGAGATTCAGACGTGCAATCGCCTTACGTACCCGCGCGCAGAACATGCACGAATCGTAGTGGTAAAGCGCGAGATCGGCGGTTTGATTGTCCACTTTGTGCTGGTCCTCAGGGCTGCGTTCCACGACGGCGAGATCGGACGTGTTGTTACTGAACCAGGATTCGAGCATGACGGCGACGACCTCTGTGCGTGGCGGTGGATGATGGTTACGTCGCCGCACGGGCTGCGACGCGATGGCCGGCTACTGGACCGCTCTGCTAAGGTGCGGGCCATGCCAAGTCATAGATTAAACGATTGAGCGCGGGCTTGAAGAGTGGCGATGCACTGGCGCGCTTCCTCGATCACCTGTGGATTGAATATGGACTGAGTCCGCACTCGGTGGCAGCGTATCGCGGTGACCTCATGACGCTGTCCGCGTTTCTGGCCAAACGCCATCTCGACCTGAACCAGGCGAGCGAGGCGGAGCTCTTCGATTTCCTCGGACAGGCCGACAAACTGACTGCGCGCACCAAAGCTCGGCGTCTGTCGAGTATGCGGCGCTACTATCAGTATCAACTCAGAGAAGGGGCGCTGAGCAGCGATCCGACCGTGCGTCTCAGCGCGCCGCGCTTGGGGCGTTCGTTGCCCAAGACCTTGAGCGAGGCCGATGTCGAAGCTTTGCTGTCGGCGCCGGACGTCGAGTCGGATCTGGGCCTGCGCGATCGCGCCATGCTCGAACTGCTCTACGCAACCGGCTTGCGCGTGACCGAACTGGTGACCCTCGAAATCGGCCAGGTGAATACCCGTCAGGGTGTCGTTCGCGTGACGGGTAAAGGCGCCAAAGAGCGTCTGGTGCCATTAGGAGAAGAGGCGCTGGACTGGTTGCAGCGTTATAGCGGTCAAGCGCGGGCCTCACTGTGTCGCGGCCATCCGAGCAACGCGCTGTTTGTCACTCAACGTGGTGCGGCCATGACCCGTCAGGCATTCTGGTATCTGGTCAGACGCTACGCGTTGAAGGCGGGAATACAGGCCGCACTGTCGCCCCATACCTTGCGCCACGCGTTCGCGACTCACCTGCTCAATCACGGCGCTGACCTGCGTGTTGTGCAGATGCTGTTAGGCCACAGCGATATCTCGACCACCCAGATTTATACCTACGTCGCGGCCGAACGCCTCAAGGCTTTGC
>CAMCBY010000117.1 GCA_945873015.1 Klebsiella pneumoniae | reverse complement strand
GGGCGCAAGACCCTGGCCGAGCTGGTCGGCCAAGCGGAATCGAAGTGGGAAGTGGACCAACACATCCGTCTCATCCACAACTGTTTTCCGAATCTGTCGGTGTCCGGCATCCTCGGCGATCATTGCCTGGTCAGTCAGATTTTTCCGGGTCCGACGCCCTCCTCCACCATCACCCGCCAGACCGTGCTGGTGGCCAACCCGCCGGTCAGCGAAGAACAACACGCAGCGTCACAACTGTTCAGCAACATGGTGCTGCAGGCGGTGCGTGACGAAGACTACGCGGTCGGGCGCACTATCCAGGATGGTTTGAAGTCCGGCGCCAATCGCGAGTTTCTGTTCGGCCGCAACGAGCCGGCGGTGCAGAACTATCACAACACCATCGCGCGCCTCATGGCCGGCGCCGCGCGTTGAACGAACAGACAGATTGACGAGGAATGACGCGATGAGTGCACAGGGAGAACAAGGGCTCGAACATCTCGAGCGCGCATTCGACATCGACGACCCGCTGTTTGCGACACGCTTCGAGGATGTATTGGGACATCTGGTGGCGAAGTGTCCCGTCGCCCACAGCACGGTCGGGCCCGGCTATCGCGTCTTCAACCGCTACCGCGATGTGCGCCGCTGCGCGATGGACTGGCGCACCTTCAGCAGTGCCGATGGCTGGATGCTGAATCCGCCGGAGGGCAATATCGCGATTCTGCCCGAGGATCTCGACCCGCCCTATCACACCGAATGGCGCCGTGTATTGAACAGTTTTTTCACTGCCGGAGCAGTCAACGAGCTTGAAGCGCCGGCACGGGCCTACGCAGCCGAACTGGTCGAACGTTTTGCGGCGCGCGGTGAATGTGAATTTGTCGCCGACTTCGCCGCGCAATTGCCTGGTTTGATTCTGTTCAAACACATTCTGCCGGTGCCGGTCGCCGAACTGCCGACCTTGTTCAACGACATCGACATCTATTCTTTCGGGCCGATGGACAAACGCGCCGATGCGTTCGGCCGTGTTTACAGCTATCTGCAGGGCTTTCTCGAGAACCGCGCCCGCGAGCCGTCGCGCGGCGGTGACATCGTCGATGTGATCCTCGCCGGTGTCGAAAAAGACGGCGCACCCTGCTCGTGGGACGACAAAGTGCATGTGGTGCTGGACGTGGTGTTCGCCGGTCTCGCCACCACCACCCACGCTATCTCGGGCGCCATCTATGCTTTGGCGACGGACCCGACAATACGCGCGGCGCTGGCCCGCGACCCTCTGCGTATGCACACCGCCGTCGAAGAAACCGTGCGCCTGTATGCGCCGGTGGTCGCGGTCGGTCGCAGCGTGCGACAGGATTGTGAAGTGGCCGGCGAACAACTTAAGGCCGGCGATCGTGTGGCGCTGAACTATGCCGCTGCGTCGCGCGACCCGGAAGTGTGCAGCCAACCCGAGCGTTTCGATATCGAACGTCAGGAAGTGGTGCACACCGCTTTCGGCGTCGGCCCGCATCGTTGCCTGGGCGAACATCTGGCCAGACTCGAGATCCGCGTTGCGGTCGAAGAATTTTTAAAGCGTATACCGAATTTCGAACTCGCACCCGGCACCGAACCGGTCTATGAGAGCGGTCAGTTGCGCACCATGAAAAATCTCTATTTGCGCTGGTAACAAGCGCTGCGGAGTCACTGCCATGCATACACCACCGATCAAACTCGATCGTCGCGACTTTCTGAAAGCAGGTCTTGCGGCGAGCGGCGGCTTGTTGCTTGGTGTGCGCATCGGCGCTGCGCACGCAGCAAGCGCAGAGCCGTTCGCGCCCAATGCCTTCGTGCGTATCGCCAGCGACGACAGCGTGACGGTGATCGCCAAACATCTCGAAATGGGTCAGGGCGTGCACACCGGTCTCGCGACCTTGCTCGCCGAAGAACTCGACGCCGATTGGGCGCAGGTGCGCATTGAAGCGGCACCTGCCGATGCGAGTCGCTACAACAATCTCAACTGGGGCACGACCCAGGGCACCGGCGGCAGTTCTTCGATTAACAATGCGTGGCTGCAGATGCGCGAGGCGGGCGCTGCGGCGCGCGCCATGCTGGTCACTGCGGCCGCCACACAATGGCAAGTGCCAGCGACGGAGATCACGGTCGCCAAGGGCCGCGTGCGCCACAGCGCGAGCCAGCGCGAGAGCGGTTTCGGCGCGCTGAGTGCAGCCGCCGCACAGGTGCCGGTGCCCGGCGAGATACGCCTCAAAGAGGCCCGCGAGTTTGTTTACATCGGGCACGACCTGCCGCGTACTGACGTCAATGCCAAGAGTCGCGGCGAGGCGCAATACACCATCGATGTGCGCCTGCCCGGCATGCGCACCGCGCTGATCATGCATCCGCCGCGCTTTGGCGCGACACCGGCCAAGGTCGACGACGGCGCGGCGCGCGCCGTGCCGGGCGTCCATGCCGTTATCCGTATGGACGAAGGCGTGGCGGTGGTGGCCGACTCCTTCTGGGCGGCGCAGCGCGGACGCGAGGCGCTGGTGGTGGAATGGAACGAGAGTCAGGCGGTGACGGTGGACAGCACCGCACTGCGCGCGCAATACAAAACTCTGAGCGCCCAACCCGGCCAGGTGTTGCGTAACGATGGCGATGTGAGCCGCGCTTTTGACAGTGCCGCCACGGTGATCGAAGCACTCTACGAACTGCCCTATCTGGCCCACGCCGCGCTTGAGCCCATGAATTGCGTTGCACAACTCGGCAAGCAGGGTTGCGAGCTGTGGTACGGCGCACAATCCCTGACCAGCGATCAGGCCAAGGTCGCCGCCCTGCTCGGCGGCGAAGCCGAGCGCGTCAAGATTAACCAGTTGTTCGCTGGCGGCTCGTTCGGGCGGCGCGCCGATCTTGGCGCCGGTTATGTGTTGGAGACTGTGCGTATAGCCAAGGCGCTCGGCGATGGACGACCGCTCAAATTGCAATGGACCCGCGAGGACGACATGCGCGGTGGTCGTTATCGCCCTGCCGCGACCCATGCTTTGCGTGGCGCGCTGGACAAACAAGGGCAGGTGCTGGCCTGGCAGCAACGTATCGTGTGCCAGTCACTGTGGGGCGGCGATGGTATGCGCGGCGACAAGCTCGATAAGACCATCCATGAGGGCGCCTCGGATCTGCCCTATCGTATCGCCAACCTCGCGGTCGAAGCCCATGTGCCGGTGCTGGGCGTGCCGGTCTTGTGGTGGCGCTCGGTCGGCCATACCCATACCGCGTTCGCCGTCGAATCCTTCATCGACGAACTCGCCCATGCGGCAGGCCAGGATCCGCTGGTCTTGCGCCGCAGTCTGTTACCCGACGATAAACGACGCCTCGCGGTCTTGAATCTCGCCGCGGAAAAATGCGGCTGGGGCAGCCCACTGCCGGCCGGGCAAGGGCGTGGTATCGCCGTGCATCGCTCGTTCGGCACCTGGGTCGCGGAAGTGGTCGAGGTCAGCACCGTCGCCGGCGGCAGCTTCAAGGTCGAAAAAGTCACGGTGGCGGTGGACTGCGGGGTGGCGGTCAATCCCGATGTGGTGCGCGCACAGATGGAGGGCGGCGTGGGATATGCCCTGTCAGCGGCCTTGAGCGGCGAGTTAAGCCTCGCCGAGGGTGTGGTCGAACAGGGAAATTTTGATAGTTACCCGGTGCTGCGTATGGCGCAGATGCCGCGGGTCGAGGTGCATATCGTGCCGTCTGCGGAACGGCCGAGTGGTGTGGGCGAGCCGGCGGTGCCGCCGTTGGCACCGGCCTTGGCCAATGCTCTGTTCGCCGCCAGCGGTCAGCGCTGGCGGCGCTTGCCGTTCAAGGCGCCGGCTTGAGCCGTGAGTGTTCCCTTAAACGCTGCGACGACGACGCAGGCCGCCGACCACGAGCGCACTGCCGAGCAGCCATACGGCGCTCGGCAACGGCACACCTTCGGCGCTGAAGGTGCCGTTGGCGTCGCCATTGTTGAACACCAGCACACCACCTGAGGTCAGCACCTCTTCGGATGACCATTGCAGGAGACTGGCAAAGGCCGGAATCGGACCGATGCTCGCAGCAAAGTCATAATCGACCGGCACGGTGAAAGCGTTATAGAGGTCAAGTCCGCCCGCACCACCGCGCGACAGGCCGAGGTTACCCAAGGTGTTGAAGACCCGCAGTGCGCTCGATACCGCGAAGTCGCCGAGGCCCTGAATGCGTACCAGGGTCGAAGAAAAATCGACGTAACGGCAATCCGCCACCGCGCAATCAGCGATGCTGGCCGGGTCGCCCACACCGACGATGGCAAACGCGCGGTCGGCGAACGCCGTATCGCCGAGGCTGCCCGAACCCGTGCCGGTAAAGGTGTAAGTGAAACTGGCCGCGTCGGCCGCCGGGGTGGCCAATGCCAGAGCGAGTGCGCCGGCAAAGGCAAGAACGGTGAGATGCAGGTTTTTCATGGCAGACTCGCTATGGCTCAATGTGTGGTGTGGCGAAGACCGCGTCGGACACGGGCTACGCTCGGGACACAGGTTTACGCGCTTGTGCACTGCGCTAGAAGCCGCCATTGGCGCGAACTTCATGGTTTGTGACAAAGTTCCCGGAATGAAGCCTCAAGTTCCGTCGTTCTCGGCGCGAGGCACCCTTAAGTCGCGACTGTTGGTTGCGCCAACACTGCGTTTATCGCGCACCGGCGGCGGCCGCACGCGCCGACGCCACCACCCCTGTTAACGCCGCCGATCACCTGCCATGACCACTGCCCCACTGCTGTCTCGACGCTATGCCGCCGGCCCCATGATCTGGGCGCTGGGCTGGGCGCAGGTAGTGTCATGGGGCACTTTGTACTACGGCTTCCCGCTGTTCGTTTTGCCGATGCAGAAGGACTTCGGCTGGTCACTGACGCTGGTGAACGGCGCGCTGAGTGCCGGTCTGTTGATCTCAGGTCTGTGTACCTATGGGGTGGGTGCGTGGATCGACCGTCGCGGTGGTCGTGCACTCATGACCGCCGGATCGCTGGGCCTGGCGGTGCTGCTGGTCGCCTGGTCGCAGGTCACCAGCATCGCCATGTTCTATCTCATCTGGGTGCTGATTGGGGTGTGCATGTCCGCGGTCCTCTACGAACCCGTGTTTATGGTCATGGGTCGGCATTTCGGCGCCGACGCGCGGCGCGCTATCACCACCCTGACCCTCATCGCGGGTTTTGCCAGCACCGTCGGCATTCCGCTTATCGAGACCCTGCTCGCCCACTTTCCGTGGCGCCAGGTATTGCTGATGCTGGCTGCCGGGCAGGCGCTGATCTGTGTGCCGGTGCACTACTGGTTCGTGCCGCCACACAGCGCCGCCGCGGCCAGTGCCAGCGCAGCCGTCGAGGACCACGAAGACGCGCGCAGTGTGATGCGACGGCGCCTGCGCGACCCGGTGCTATGGGGTCTGGCGCTGTGGTTTACCGCCTACTCCACGACCGGTGCCGGTCTGGTGTTCCAGCTGGTGCCTTCGCAAAAAGCGCTGGGCGTGGACAGCACCACCCTGTTGACCGCAGTGGCCTTGATCGGACCCAGTCAGGTGGCGGGCCGGGTAATCATGATGTGGCTCGGTGAGCGCACCGACCTGCGTGTGCTGGGCGCACTGACCACCACGCTCGTACCGGTCTCGCTGCTGATCCTGATCCTGGGGCCGCCGACCTTGCCCGCGCTGGCCTTGTTCGCGATGAGCTTCGGTATGGCCAATGGCATTACCACCATCCTGCGCGGCATCGCACCTGGCGAATGGTTGGGACGTGAACATCTCGGCCGCACCATGGGCCTGATCGGCACACCGATGCTGATCATGACCGCCGTTGCGCCGTTGCTGACCGCTGCAGTGTGGAGCGCCAGCGGCAGCGTGCATGTCATGCAATGGACGGTGTTTGCGATCGCGATGTGTGGCGCCGTGGGGTTCTGGTTCGCGGTCATCATGCGGCGCCGCGACGGCGCGCGCTGATTCAACGCGCGGGTGACGCGCGGTTGATCATCGCCACACCCACGGCGGTCAGCGCAATGCCCGCAATCTGCACGCCACGCAGGGTCTCATCGAATAACAGCCATGCTTCAAAGGCGGTGGCCGGCGGCACCAGATAAAACAGACTCGCGACCTGCGCCGCGGCGCCGCGCTGGATCAGCGTCCACAGCACGCCGATCGCACCGAGCGACAACACCACGCATAACCAGCCAAGTGCAAAGACAAAGGACGGCGTCCATTCCACGGCCTCGTGCTCGAAACACAGCGCCAGCAGACCGGTAGGCAGCAGCGCCGCGCAGAACTGCACCAGCGAACCGCTCCAAAGATCGACATTCACCACGTGGCGCTTCTGATACAAGGTGCCAAAGGTGATACCCACGAGGCCCAGCAGCGCGTATGCGACCGCCACTAATGGCAGGTCGCCAAGCGCGAAGGATTTCGACAGCACCAGCACCAGCCCGACAAACCCGAGCACAAAACCACCCCACTGGCGCGCGTCGAGACGGTCACCGAACAAGGGCCCGACCAGGGCCGCAGTGACGAGCGGCTGGGTGCCGACAATCAAGGCCGCGAGACCGGTATTCAGGCCGGCATGAATGGCGCTGAACACGCCGCCAAGATAGGTGCTGTGCATGAGCACACCACTCACGGCGAGATGCATATAGATACGCGGTGAACGTGGCCATGCCGCGCGCCGCCAAACCGCCACCATCGCCAGCAGGGCTATCACGATCACGAAACGAATGGCGAGAAACGAATGGGGCTCGGCGTGCGGCAGGCCATAACGCGCCCCGATGAAGCCCGTCGACCACAGGAATACGAACAGCGCCGGCGCAAGCGCGGCGAAACTGAACGCGCGCATCAGGTCGCGCGCATGAGACGGAACTGGCGTCGCTCCACGCGGCGTGTGATGGCAATGTCGAGCAGCGCGTCAGCCCCGACCAGGGCCAACATATTGCGCACACCCGCGCGCTGCGCAGACGCTGTCATGGCCCACGCATCCTGCACCCGTTGCAGCATCCATTGGTCATAGCTGAACAGCGCGCGCGGCACACTCACCTGTAACGGCGTGCCGCGCCCGAGCAACACTTGCTGAGTGCCGCAATGACGCGGCAGTTCATCGTCACCCGGGTGTTCGGCGAGCCAGCGCTGCACCTGGTCTATCTCAGCGACCAGCATCGGCACGAAATCGCGACACAGAAGTTTCAGCACCGGCGTGAGACTGGTCGGCAAGGTGAATGGCTCACGCAGCGCGACCGCGTCGGGCGCACCGGCGCGCAGGCGGGTTATCCACGCCACCACACGCGGCGCATGCGCGCTCATCACTTCGCCGGCAGCCGGGTCGCGATAAAGATGGGCGTAGAGCGGCCCGAAAAACGCAAAGTCTCCGAGGGTTGGCGCACTGCCGAGCAGATAGGCATGCACAGCGAAGTGCGCGTCGAGCACATCGAGCAACGCCAGATAGTCCTGTTCAACGGTTGCGTAACTCTCGGGCAATACGCCGAGCGGCGGCAGCCAGCCGTGAAACTGACGTGCGATACGTGCGCCGATACGCAGTTGTTCCTCTGGCCCATAGTCCGGATCGTTATTGCGGCCAAATTCCGCTACGGCAAAATCGTAGTTGTAATTCCAGCGGTAATGCATCGCTGGCAACTTCAACCATTCATCTCCGAGGAATTCGAGCAGATAAGACAACACCCGTGCGCCAGCATCGTCCGGCAGCAAGGGGCGCTCGGCATGGCGCGCCTCGATGAGGTCGCACATGTCCGATGTGTCCTGCACGGTTTCGTCGTCAGGCGTGACCAGTACCGGCAGCACCGGCCAGCCGACGCGCGGCACAATCTCATCGGCGTAAATGCGGCGCGAGGCCTGTTGTTCTTCGAAGGGAATACGTTTGTAAGTCAGCGCGGCGCGAATCTTGGCGGCGTAGTAGGAAGCCTCCACGCCGTACAACACATAACCAGCCATCGACGCGTCCGCAACTCAGACAGGCCGCTAAAGCGACAAAACCATGCGCGCCACCGCGCGCTCGCGATAGCGGTTGTCCCAGTCGGCAAGCGCATGCAAGCCTTGCAGCAGATCGGTCTTGCTGAAGCGGGCAAATTGCAGGGTCGCCGCCAATGTGCAGTCTGCGACACTGACAGTCTCACCGAGCAGAAAGCTGCGACCGTCAGCCAGCAGACTGTCGAGATAGAGCAGTGCCTCCGGCCATTGTTCGCAAGCCCATTGCGCGACGTTTTCATTGGCTGGTTTGCCGGTAGGCGAATGGGTCGCGTGCACATAGGCGGCGAAAGGATTCAGCAGCCGCTGTTCAACGATGCGCTCGACTTCCCGCGCACGCGCACGCTCCTGTGGCTCGAGGCCCCACATCGGCGGCAGCGGATACATGTCCTCAAGATAATCGATGATCGACAACGACTCGATGAGCGTCGAACCATCGTCGAGTTCCAGGACCGGCAGACTCGCGAAAGGGTTGCGCGCACGATGCTCCGCAGAATGCTGTTCGCCCTTCGGCAGTTTCACCACCACGCCTTCGAGTTCGATGGCGGCACCGCCGGCAATTTTCTCGGCGATGTATAAACGCACCTTGGTGGGATTGGGCGCGACCTGGAACCAGTAGAGTTTCATCATTTGTCGCGCCCCATCCGCACAACGTCAGGCCGTCGCTTTGGCGCGCGGCTTGGCCTTGGCGGTCGCCTTCGCCTTGGGTTTGGCTTTGACGGCGGCCCGGCCCTTGGTTTTGGCGGCGGCTTTGCAGGCTTCTTCCATGCGCCGCAGTTCTTCCCAGCTCAGGTAAGAGGTAAAACCTTTGGCTTCGTCAAAGAACAGCACGGCGCCCATGCTGATGAACAGATACTCGGTGTCTTCCAACGCGGTGGTCGCACCATGCAACATGCCGTTCGGCTCATAGATGTAATCGCCGGCATTCAATACGCCATCACGCACCTGAAGTTTGCCGCTCAGGATAAAAGTGTGGGAAGCGGACAGATGTTTGTGCTGCGGGGCGACAAAACCCTTCTTCCACTTCAGCAGCACGGCCCAGCCACCGGTTTCCGAGCCCGTCCATAAAATCTTGACGAAGGAACGTTCGGGATCAAAAGGCTGCGGCATCCATTCGGTTTTGCTGGCTTGCACCAACGTATCCATGAGTTCGGAATTGAGCGGTGTGATCTTTTGCGGCAGTGCCATGGTGTGTCTCCTGATTTGATGCGAGCTTGTAAGACCGCCGGCAGCGCGTGCCAGGCACGCGTTGCCTATCGATATCATGCGCAGTCGGCGGTGGACTGCGCAACGCGAAATCAGCGGCCCTGTTCGTCGATAGCCTTACGCTGGGCAGCGTCCTGAGAGTCGATCATCTGATTGACTGCCGCAGCCTTGTCCAGCGGGGCTTTGACTTGTGCGGCGAGTCCGTCCGCACCGGGCGGCGGATGATCGTTTTCAAAACAGGCGTTGAGTGCGAGGCACAGACCCGCGAGCAGCACAGCGGTGATGAATTTCATGCTAACGCTCCCGGAGTTGGATTGCCCGCGAGCCTAGCATGATTCGCGCGCGGTTCGGATGTCGATCTCAACGCTGCAGCCCGCGCGTGGCCGGCAATGGCGGAACCTCTGCAGGCGCGACACTGGCGTCTATGTCCGGTTTGAATGTGCGAATGAATTCGCACCTGCAGGGCAGAAGCACACCCCGGCGGCAGGTTGCCGCCGGGGCATTGGCTGGACTCAGCAGACTTCGAACAGAC
>CAMCBY010000116.1 GCA_945873015.1 Klebsiella pneumoniae | reverse complement strand
GCACGTAATAACGACTGCGGGTGGTCGAACGCATACTGCACAGGGCAAAACCGCGCTCGTGACTGGCGTAGATCAATTCCGGCGCGACGGGCGGCGTATCGGACAACACACCCAGCCAGCCGATGGGATACACGCGCTCGAATTCGCGTACGCCAACAATGGCCGGCCGCGACACACCGTGGAAACCATCACAGCCGGCAATAAAATCGCAACTGAAGCGCAGCGCTTCGCCCTGGCAGGTGCCGGTCAGTTCGGCGCGCGGGCTGTTCAAGGCGGCGAGTTCGACATCGGACACTTCGTACAGAATGCGACTGCCGATGCTGTCGTGCGCATGATTTAAATCGCGCGTGATTTCGGTCTGACCATAGATCATCACCGTCTTGCCGGTCAGCGCGCGAAAATCGATGTGCAACCGGCGTCCGTCGCAACTGAGCTCGATGCCATCGTGCACCAGCCCTTCGCGGTGCATACGCGCGCCGAGTTCGTTGGCGCTGAGCAGATCGACCGCGCCTTGTTCCAGCACCCCGGCGCGGATACGGCTTTCCACGTAGGCGCGCGACTGTCGCTCAAGAATCACGAAGCTTATCCCGGCGCGCGCCAGCAGCCAGCCGAGCATGAGGCCGGCGGGACCGGCGCCGATGATGCCGACCTCGACGCGGTCCACGGCGGCCATACTCAGAGCGCGAAGAACACGGTCTCGTGTTCGCCCTGCAGATGAATGTCGAAATGAAGTTCGCCGCCGATTGCGCGTGCAACCAGGGTCGGACGGCGCGCGGCCGGCACGCAGGCCAGCACCGCGTCCGTATCATGCAGGTGCGCGTCGTCGGGAAAATAGACCCGCGTGTAGAGGTGCTGCAAAAGGCCCCGCGCCATGACCAATAGATTGATATGCGGTGCCTGGTGACCGCCGTCAGGCGCAACTACAGCACCCGGTTTGATGGTCTCAAAACGAAAGCCGCCTTGCGCATCGACGGCGCAACGACCGTAACCGCGAAAGCCCTCGCTGCGGTGGGGGTGATAACAACCTTCGCCATCGGCCTGCCAGATTTCAATCAAGGCATCGGGCACCGGCGCGCCGTCACCGTCATATAGACGGCCACACAAATGCACGGTTGTGGCGCCACGCTCGGCACTGGCCAGGCGCCAAGCTTGCGGCCAGTCGAGGCCGATACGGAAATACGGGCCGACCGTTTGTGAGGGCGTCAGCCCGTTCACGGTCGACCTTCCCAGGGCGTGCCCTGCGCGCCGCGCAGCACGATATCGAAGTGATAGGCCATCGCGTAATCGGGCACGCTGCGCTCGATATCAAAACGCGACACCAGCCGCGCGCGCGCAGCAGTATCTGCAACAGCCATAAAAATCGGATCGAGTGACAAGGTCGGGTCGCCGGGGAAATACATCTGCGTGACCAGCCGCGTGGCCCAGGCCTCACCGAACAACGAGAAATGAATGTGTTTCGGTCGCCACGCGTTGTAGTGATTGCCCCACGGATAGATGCCAGGCTCGATGGTCAGGAACTGGTAGCGACCATCGTCGTCGGTCACGACCGCACCGCGCCCGCTGAAATTCGGATCGAGCGGCGCATCGTGTTTATCACCCTCGTGCAGGTATCGACCGGCGGCGTTGGCCTGCCATACCTCAACCAGCGCGCCACGCGCCGGCCGACCGTATTCATCGAGCACGCGGCCATGCACGATGATGCGTTGGCCGAGCGCTTCGCCTTGTGCGTCCGGCGGGCGCGTCAGGTCGTAACTTGACGCCGCTGACATCTCGGCGCCGCAGCGCGGCCCGCTTACCTCCGATAACGTGAGCGGGATCTCGACCAGCGGCGCGCGCGGTGCACGCTTGTCGCTGGAGCGGTAGGCTGCGCTGGCATTGGCCGGATAAACGCCGGGCGGTAGCGGCGCAAAGGTCCGCGATGAACTCACCCTCAGGCGGCCCGGTCGGCGCGCAGCGCTCGACAACTGTCGGCAAACAGCAGCGGCGCACCGGTCTTGCTTTGCAGTTCTTCGGCACTGAGGCCCGCCACCATGTCGGTCACCACCAGGCCGTCGGCCGTAATATCGATAACCGCGAGATCGGAATAGACCCGATGCACGCAGTTCAGACCGGTCAGCGGCAAATCACATCGCGCGACGAGTTTGTGCGCACCATCCTTGGCAACATGAGTCGCGAGCATCACCCATACCTGACGCGCGCCCGCGACCAGATCCATCGCGCCGCCGACCGCCGGTGGTTTGGGCCCGGGCAGCGCCCAATTGGCCAGATCGCCGTTAGCCGCCACCTGATAGGCACCGAGGATCGAGATGTCGATATGGCCGCCACGGATCATCGCGAAGGAATCCGCATGGTGAAAATACGATCCCCCCGGCAGGATGGTGACCGGTTGTTTGCCGGCGTTGATCAAGTCGAGATCTTCTTCACCCTCGTCCGGTGCCGGCCCCATGCCGAGCAGACCGTTCTCTGAATGCAGCACGAACTCGCGGCCCGCGACGGGATAGTCCGCCACCAGCATCGGCATGCCGATGCCGAGATTCACATAGGCGCCGTTGGGAATGTCGCGTGCGACGCGCCGCGCGATGTCTTCCGACGAAAGTGCATTGACCATCATCGTTCTCCTATTTCCACCATACGTGTGACGAAGATACCGGGAGTCACGACTTCTTCCGGTGCCACGTTATCGACGAAACGGCGCACCTCGGCCAAGGTGGTCGCAGCGGCCATCGCCATGATCGGATTGAAGTTGCGGGCGGTCTTGGGGTAAGTGAGATTGCCCCAGCGATCGGCGGTGCGCGCATGAATCAAGGCTACGTCGGCGCGGATCGCGCGCTCCATGACGTAATGACGCCCCTCGAACTCACGGGTTTCCTTGCCGACCGCCAACGGCGTGCCGTAACCGGTCGCGGTGTAGAAAGCAGGAATGCCTGCGCCACCGGCGCGGATGCGCTCGGCGAGGGTGCCCTGGGGCACGATTTCAAGCTCGATTTTGCCGGCCGCGTACAGTTCTTCGAAAATGATCGAGCCGGCTGAGCGCGGAAAAGAACAGACCATCTTGCCGACACAGCCGGCCTTCAACAGCGTGGCGAGACCATAATCGCCGGAACCGGCGTTATTGCTCACTACAGTCAGATTGCGCAGCGCCAGATCGCGAATCGTCTCGATCAGCTTCTCCGGTACACCGGCATCGCCGAAGCCGCCGATCAACACGATTGCACCGTCTCGCAGATCGGGGCAATCGGCCACCATGTCGGCCAGGGTGCTGACGCGCTTATCGATCATGCCGGAACACCTGTCGCTGAGGGGCGCCGGCGATTATGGCAAGAAGTGGCGGGGATGTGGATGCTTGGGAACACGAGCGAGCGGGAACGCGTTCCCTTCAGGTGCGAATCCATTCGCGCCTGAAGGCCGGGCGCTTGACGCGCCCGGGTTGCTCAGTCTTCGAGCTGCTGGATACCGTCCAGGAACCAGGTCGGCTGTTTGGCGTCGCGTGCCTTGGTGAAATGCCAGACTTCGCGCACCTGGCGAGCTTGATCGTCATCCGCCTCGCGCAGCACGCCATCGAACATCACCACTGCTTCGAGTTGCTCGCCGACTTCACGCACTTCGAGCAATTCCGCTTCGAGCTTGAGCACCGTAGTGCGGTTGTCGGCTTCGATTTCCTTGATGCGCGCTTCGATTTCGACATACATGCCGTCGGTGGTCAGACGACGTACCGCAACGAGGTCGCGCGCGTCCCATGCCTTCTGCAGATCATGGTAGGCATTCTTGGCGCCGACCAGAAAACCCGCCTGGTCGAAACCCGCCGGCACGCTGGCCTGATTGAAGTCCTGGGTGGCCGCGGCATCGTTCTTCAGGCCGCCGCGGAACCAGTCGCCGTTGTCACCGCTAGGCGCGGCAGCGGGGGTCGGCGTCACTACCGGCGGCGGGGTGTATTCCTGTGTAGCACGTGACGGCGCCGGGTCGGCGCTGCGCTGATAGGCCGGCGTTGGCGTGGTTGCCTGTTTGCGCGCCGCCAGCAGGCGATAAAGCATATAGGCGATGCCGGCAAACATCAGGATATCGAGGAACTTGATGTTCTCAAACGCGCCGCCAAACAGCAGCGAGCCAAGCAGGCCGCCAATCGCGAGGCCACCCAACATGCCCATCAGGCCACCGCGACGGGACAAGCCGTCACGCACCGATTGATTCTTGGCCATCGCCTGGGCCTGGTTGGCGGACGGCGCCGGAGCGACATTGGCCTGGCGCTTATAAGCGGAATTGTGCGAGGCGCGGCTGCCGAATGAAGCGCCGCCACCGAAACGTTTGGCCTCCGCGTCGGAGATGGAACCGACACTGAGGAACAGACCCAGCAGGAGGGAATACAGAACACCGAGTTGCTTGTGCATCGTAACTACTCTTGAAGGACGGATGGCGGCCGCAGCCGGTAACAGATGCGGTTGTGGCCACCATAACACGCAAAGGTTCCCGGGTGCTGCCACCCTCGAACCTGCGCAAGGCGCGCGCTGTCGCGCCGACCAGGTTCATTGAGGCGCGCAATGACCTGCTAAGCTTCCGCCATGCGTGCCTTGTTCGCAGTCCTGGTGTGGATGTTGCTGGTCGTCGATGTGCGGCCGGCGAGCGCACAACCCGCCGCACCGTGCACCGCCGCGCCGGGCGCCTGCACTGAATGGGTCAGCGTGGGCGGCGGACCGGCGCGGGCGCTCATCTACCGCTCCCATTCACTCGACAAACGCAACGAAAACATCACCCGTCTGCTGGTCATGGTGCACGGCAAGAATCGCGACGCCGACAACTATTACAGCACCACCCTGGCCGCCGCCTTTCTGGCCCATGCGCTGGATGACACCGCCATCGTGGCGCCTTTGATGGCGTCCTCGGCGCCCGATTGCGGCGACCCGATCACGCCGCCGCAGATAGACTTCAGTTGCAGCGGTGACAGTTGGCGCGCCGGCGCGAGTGCGGTCAGCGATCCGCAGCTGACGTCCTTCGACTTTGTCGACGAAATTCTGCGCAAGGCCGCCAGCAGCGGTGTGTTTCCAAATCTGCGCCGGATCGTAGTCGCCGGCCATTCGGCCGGCGGGCAGTTCACGATGCGTTATGGCATGAGCAACAAACTGCACGACACGCTCGGCGTCGAGGTGTCCTATGTGATTGCCAATCCGTCCAGCTATCCGTGGCCTGACACCGACAGGCCGCTGCCGATAGACGACGCCCATCCGAGCGCCGCCGAACTCGCCTGGGCGGACGAGCATCCCCATGCGCGTTTCCGCTTCGGCACCGTCGATACCCGCCAGTGCCCGGAATTCAATCACTGGCCGTTTGGTCTCGAGCAACGCAATACCGGCTACACCCGCGGCATGGACAGTGCGCAACTGGTGCGGCAACTGACCGATCGCCCGATGAACTACCTGCTCGGTCAGATTGATGTGCTGCCTGTGGCCGGCTTCGATTCCTCATGCGCGGCCATGCTGCAGGGCGCGACGCGACGCGCCCGCGGTGAAGCCTTTGTGACCTTTGTGCAGCAACGTTTGCACGCCAAACATAAGCTCCGCATCGTGCCCGACTGCGGCCATAACGCGCGCTGCATCTTCACCGCCGAAGAAGCGCTGCCGGTGTTGTTTCCGCCGATCACGAAACCATAGGCATTGGAACCCTGCTATTCAGGCCATGGCTCTCACCCGTCGCACCTTGTTGGCTTTCGGTCTGGTGAGTGTGCCGCTCGCGACTGGCGGTCTGCCACTGGTGCTGTATCTGACGCCCTACTACGCGGCGGTGTCCGGTATGAGCCTCGCCACTATCGGCGCAATCCTGAGTCTGACCCGACTCGCCGATGTCTTCATCGATCCGCTGATCGGTGCCGCCTCTGACCACACGCCGGCCCGCTATGGCCGACGCGGTCTGTGGTTGGCGCTGGGGGGGCCGGTGATGGCGCTTGCGACGCTCGCGGTATTTGCGCCCCTGACGACACCCGGGCCGCTTTATCTGTTCTGCGCCGCAAGTGCGCTCTACCTCGGCTGGACTTTGATCAGCATTCCGCTGGCCGCCTGGGGTGCTGAATTATCCGACGACTATCACGAACGTTCACGACTGAGCGGCGCTCGCACCTGGGGTGGCATTATTGGTTCGCTGCTCGCGATCCTGGCGCCGTTGCTGCTCAGCGGCCTCGCCGCTGCCGGGATGACGGCCGCAGCGCCGAGTACGCCCGGCGGCCTGCAACCGATGCTGACCGTACTGGCGTGGCTGACCGCCGCACTGTTGCTGCTGACACTGCCGTGGTTGCTGTACGCCGTGCCGCAACCCGCCTTTACGCACCGTGCCCGCGTCGCGCTGCTGCCGGGGCTGCGCCTGATGTTCGCCAGTCGCGCGTTCCGGCGCCTGTTGTTGTCGAACGTGAGTGCGGCCATCGGCTGGAACTCCGTCAACGTGTTGTTCATGTTCTTCGTCACTCAATACCTAGAGGCCAACGCTCAGCAGTGGCCCTTGATCATCCTGTGTTATGTGCTCGGCCAGTTGTGCGGCACTCCCGTAATCCTGCGATTGGCACCGCGTTACAGCAAACATCGCATGCTGGCCGTGTGTTCGCTGGCCTCGGTGGCGTTGTTCTCGCTGGTGCTGCTGCTCGGACCGGGCGACTATCTTTATTACGCCGCCATCAACTTCGTGACCGGTCTGTTGGCGCCGACCATCAGCATCCTCGGACCCTCGATGGCGGCCGATGTGATCGACGAAGATCACCTTGCGAGCGGTGCACAGCGCGGCGCGCTGTTTATGGCGTTGTGGGCCATGAGCGAGAAACTGGCGGTGGCACTGGCAGCGGTCATTGCCCTCGCGCTGGCGCAGGCACTCGGTTTTGACCCGGACGCCGCCCGCGACCCGGACAGTTTGTGGGCACTAAAACTGTCGTTTTGCGCGGTGCCGAATGTGTTCTTCCTGATCTCAATCGCCCTTATCTGGCACTACCCGCTCGGACCCGGCGAACTCGCCCGCATCCGCGCCGCGCTCGCAGCGCGCGGCTGAAACTCGCGCGGCGCTTTGGCCCACCGGCCGCCGCAAAAGGCGCTGCCAGCACGACTGTCAGGGCTGGCGCGCACTCGCATACAATCGCCCCCCTTTAGGCATCCGCGCCTGCGGACAAACAACGCGCTGCTTTGCCACGCTTGGTCGAGACATCATGAATAAACCTGACATCCTGATTGCCGGCGGTGGTATTGCCGGACTGACCCTCGCCCTTGCCCTGCACGAAGCGGGCTACCAGCCGCGCGTATTTGAAGCGGTCGCCCACCTTGGCGAACTCGGCGTTGGCATCAATGTATTGCCCCACGCGGCCAAGGAATACGAGCGCCTCGGTGTACTCGATGCGCTGCTCGCGCAAGGCGTCGAACTCGAGCGTTACATGTGGTTCAACCGTCACGGCCAGGAGATCTGGAGCGAGACACGTGGCCGTCAGGCCGGCTATCAATGGCCACAGGTGTCCATTCATCGCGGCAGCTTTCATCGGGTGCTGGCCGATGCGGTGCGTGCGCGCCTCGGCGACGATGCCATCGTGCTCGACCACCAACTGTGTGGATACAGCGAAAACCCCCACAACGTCAGCGCCCAATTCATCAGTCGCAGCAGCGGCGCGCGACGCGATGCGGTTGAATGCGATGTGCTTATCGGTGCCGACGGCATTCACTCGACCTTGCGCCGCGGCTTCTATCCCGACGAAGGTCCGCCGCGCTGGGCAGGCAACATGATGTGGCGCATGACGGTCGATTTGCCGGCACCAATACTTGGCGGCAGCACCATGTTCTCGGCCGGCACCGGCGAATGCAAAGTGGTGGGATATGAGATCTCGGCAGCGGCCAAACGCCAGGGCCGTTCGCTGTTCAACTGGATAGCCGAGGTCAAACTCGGTGAGGATGGCGCCACGCCGCCCGAGCGCGAAGACTGGAACCGCGTCGCCGACATCGCCGAGTTCATCGACTACTTCCGGGATTTCTGCTTCGACTGGCTGGATGTGCCGGCGCTTGCGCGCGCCTCGGGCCAGGCCTATGCCTTTCCGATGGTCGACCGGGATCCCTTGCCGCGCTGGACCCACGGCCGCGTGACCCTGCTCGGTGACGCCGCCCATCCGATGTGGCCGATCGGTTCCAACGGCGCCTCGCAGGGTGTGCTCGACTGTCGTGCACTGGTCGATGCACTTTTGAGCCATGCCGACCCGCGCGAGGCGCTGCTCGCTTATGAAGAGATTCGACGCCCGGCGACGGCTGCAGTGGTCACCGCCAATCGGACCCGCGCACACGATGAAGTGCTGGATCTGTGCGAAGCGCGTGCGCCGCACGGTTTCAGCGATGCGCGCGCGGTGATCAGTGCCAGCGAAATTGAGGCCAGCCTCGCCAAGTATAAACAGACCGCGCAATTCGACAAACGCCAGATGCAGGGCTGAGCAGGCACACCCCGTGTGGCAATGACGCGGTCGGTAGTTTGTGTCGGCTCGTGCTGCGGAGGAACGCATTCGTGGCTATGGGGCATCTTGCCCAAGCCCCGGCGAGTGTTATCTTAGGCGCCACCCCACAGAGCCATGCCGATGAGTACCGACAGCATCGTCCTCGCCGATAAAGCCAAGCCGCGCGGCAAGTATCCTCACGCAAAACGAGTGGGGGATTTCATTTTTGTCTCGGGCACCAGCTCGCGTCAGCGCGACAATAGTTTTGCCGGTGCACGTGCCGATGAGTTCGGCACCACCTCGCTCGACATTCGCGTGCAGACGCGCGCGGTGCTCGACAACATCGACGCCATCCTCGCGCGCTTTAATGCCGGTCTTGCCGATGTGGTGGATATCACCAGTTTCCTGGTCAACATGAACGACTTCGGCGGCTATAACGAAGTTTATGGCGAGTACTTCGATTTTGATGGCCCGGCACGCACCACCGTCGCGGTGCATCAACTGCCCCATCCCCATCTTTTGATAGAAATCAAAGCCGTGGCCTACAAGCCGCACACTTCGGGAGCTGAACCTCATGAGCAAGGGTGAAATCATTGCCGGCTATCTCGCGCCCCATCCCCCCCATCTCGTCTATGGCGAGAATCCGCCGCAGAACGAGCCGCGTTCACAGGGAGGCTGGGAGCAACTGCGCTGGGCTTATGAGCGCGCGCGCAAAACCCTGGATGAATTAAAGCCCGATGTGTTGCTGGTGCATTCTCCGCACTGGATAACGCAGCAAGGCCATCACTTTCTTGGCGTGCCCCATCTGGCCGGCAAGTCGGTCGATCCGATCTTCCCGAATCTGTTCCGCTATGACTTCGGACTCAATGTCGATGTTGAGTTGGCCGAAGCTTGCGCAGCGGAAGGTGCGCGTCTCGGGCTCACCACCAAGATGATGCGCAACCCGCAATTCCGCGTCGATTACGGCACCATCACGACCTTGCACATGATGCGGCCACAATGGGACATCCCTGTCGTCGGTATCTCGGCCAACAACTCGCCCTATTACCTGAGCACCGAGGAAGGGCTGGAAGAAATGGATATTCTCGGTCGCGCCACGCGCACCGCCATCGAAGCGACCGGCCGACGCGCGGTGCTGCTCGCGTCCAATACCCTTTGCCACTATCACTTTCACGAAGAGCCTGAGCCACCGGAAGACATGTCCAAGGAACATCCGGAAAACATGGCCGGTTATCTGTGGGACATGCGCATCATCGAGATGTTGCGCCGTGGCCAGGTCAAAGAC
>CAMCBY010000115.1 GCA_945873015.1 Klebsiella pneumoniae | reverse complement strand
TATCGTCGATCGCAAGGAAGACATGATCATTACCGGCGGCTTCAATGTGTGGCCGGCAGAAATCGAAGACGTCATTTATACCCATCCGGCCATCCACGAGGCGGCGGTCTTCGGTGTCAGCGATGAGCGTTGGGGTGAGGCGGTATGTGCGGTGGCGGTCGCCAAGGAAGGCCATACACTCGACGCGGCCAGTTTGCGCAGCTATCTCGAAGCGCGTCTGACCAAGTACAAGGTGCCGAAGATCATCCTGTTCCGCGCCACACCTATCCCCAAGAGCGCTGTCGGCAAGCCGCTGCGCAGAAAAGTGCGGGATGAACACCAGGCCGAACTCGTGCGTGCCGAGACCCGCGCGTCGGGGTCGAGTTGAGAAGGTCATCACGTCGCATCTTGATACCAGAGGACGCCATCGATGAAGAACAAGAAACCGCCGTTATCGCCGCCGCCTGCCTCCAGTCCCTTTGCCGTGCTGGCCGCGCTGCGCAGTTCTGCGCCTGCCGTCGAGCCGCCGCCAACACCCGCTAAAAACACGGCCACCGCCGCTGCGCGCGGGCGTGTTGATGTGCTGCGCAATACCGCGCACCGTGGCGGCAAGACCGTCACCGTGCTGAAAGGTTTTGTTGATGTGGACGGCGCATCCTTGACCGCGCTGGCCAAGCAGTTGCAAAAGCGCTGCGGTGCCGGTGGCACGGTCAAGGACGGCACTATCGAGATTCAAGGCGACCATTGCGATACCGTGATGCGCCTGCTCGCCGAGGCGGGCTATCGCCCGGTCCGGGCCGGCGGCTAAAGGTTGGGCGGCGCCGGCTAAGCGGCCGCGTGTGGAAAACGTGTGTCAACGCCTGGATCGGTTGTCTGTCGCTATACTCCCGCCATGAACGACAGCATCTTCTTAGAGCAACTGCGCGCCTTCCTCGCCCGCCCTGGCAATCGCTCACCGCATAACAAATTTCTGGGGCTGGAAATCGTCCATCTCGAACACGCACGGGCGGTGTTGCGTGTGCCCTATAGCGAGCGTCTGGCCGGCAATGCGACCACCGGCGTGCTGCATGGCGGCGTCATCACTACCGTCATCGATTCGGCCTGCGGAGTCTCGGTGATCGCGGCGCTCGGCAAACGTATGGGCATTGCCACGCTCGATTTGCGCATCGATTATTTGAAGCCGGCGCGGCCCGGTGAGGCGGTGACGGCGGCCGCCCATTGTTACAAGGTCACGCGCAACATCTGTTTCGTGCGTGCGATTGCTTATCACGCCGATCGCGACGACCCGATAGCCAATTGCGCCGCGAGTTTTATGATCACGTCACTGGAACCGGCGGGCCCGGCGTTGACCGAGGACACGCCATGAATTTCTCCGAGATCATTCATGCTGCGCGCGAGAGCCGTGATTACAGCCGCCTCGGCCAGGCCATTCCCTATATGGAAACCCTGGGCCTGACCGTCGAGGAACAGGACGGTGGGGTGGTGTTATTGTTGGCGGCGGCCGAACTGCATGTCGGCAATCCGTGGAAGCAGGCTTTGCATGGCGGCCTGATCGGGGCGGTGCTGGAAACAGCCGCCATCGTGCAGTTGGTTCTGGAACCCGATGTCGAGACCTTGCCCAAGCCAATCAATATCACGGTCGATTATCTGCGCTCCGGTCGTGTCACACCGACCCGCGCTGAAGCGAGGGTCACCAAACTCGGTCGACGCGTGGCGAATGTTTATGCCAGTTGCTGGCAGGATGACAAGGCGCGTCCGATAGCGACCTTGTCCGGGCACTTCCTCATGACCTGAACCGCTGGCGTGTGATGCCAGCATCGCCCGCCGTGGGCGCTGCCTTCATTCCTCCAGCAGACTGCGCAGCATCCACGCGGTCTTTTCATGCACATCGAGGCGCTGGGTCAAGAGATCCATGGTCGGCTGATCGTTGGCCTTCTCGACCGCCGGGAACAAACCACGCGCGGTGCGCGCGGTCGCCTCCTGAGCGGTGACCAGGTGACGCACCATGTCGAGCGCCTTGGGCACGCCGGCCACTTCGCTGATAGAGGCGAGTTTGACGAACTCCTTGTAGGTGCCGGGCGCCGGAAATCCCAGCGCACGGATGCGCTCGGCTATCAGATCGAGTGCGGTCCACTGCTCGGTGTACTGGCCCATGAACATCAAGTGCAGGGTGTTGAACATCGGCCCGGTCACATTCCAGTGGAAGTTGTGGGTCATGAGATAAAGCGTATAGCTGTCGGCCAATAGCCGCGAGAGGCCGTCGGCGATGCGGGCGCGATCGCCAGCCGAGATGCCGATGTCGATGGCGGTGCCGGCGGGCCTGGTCGCTACAGTGCTCTTACGTTTTGCCATGGTCGAGATTCCTCACGGGACATTCAATGGTGCGCATACGCCCCGCGCTGGGCGGAGGATTGATCCTAACAAGCGTATTGCGCTGCGCCTACCGGCAGTCCTGCTGCAGTCGTTGCCGCTACGCCGATAGCGCGTCGCGGTGGCTGCGAGCCATCGGTTACTCTAGGCCCGTGTCGCGCAGCCTTATCTCACGCGCGGCCGCAAGCAGGGGGAGAAGATGCGGGAGCAATATTGGGATGTGGCCGGGAGGCGTGTATGAGCGGCGCGCTCGATGGGGTGAAAATCATCGATTTGACCTCGGTATTGATGGGGCCCTTCGCCACCCAGCAATTGGGCGACATGGGTGCCGATGTGATCAAGGTCGAGCCGCCCTCGGGTGATACCAGCCGCAACGTGGGCGCCACCCGCCATCGCGGCATGGCGAGCGGCTTTCTGCATTGCAATCGCAACAAGCGTGCGCTGGTGCTGGATTTGAAACAGACCGCCGGTCGCGAGGCTTTGCTGCGTCTGGTCGCGCAGGCCGACGTGCTGGTCTACAACGTCAGGCCGCAGGCAATGGCACGTCTGCAGTTAACCTACGCCGATGTCGCGGCGGTCAATCCGCGTATCATCTATGTTGGTATGTTCGGTTATGGACAGCGCGGGCCCTATGCCGCCAAACCGGCCTATGACGACTTGATTCAGGGCGCGGTCGGCATTCCGTCGCTGGTCGCGACGGTCGGTGATGGTGTGCCGCGCTATGTGCCGGTGACGATGATTGACCGTACCGTCGGCACCGCCGCGGTCGGACAGATTGCGGCGGCTTTATATCGCCGCGAGAAAACCGGTCTTGGCCAGGCTATAGAAGTGCCGATGTTTGAAACCATGGTGCCGTTTGTGCTCGGTGAACATCTGGCCGGCCACAGCTATGAACCACCGCTCGGGCCGATGGGTTATTCGCGTCTGCTGGCACGCGAGCGTACGCCGTTTCCGACCGAGGATGGTTATGTCTGCGCCCTGATTTATACCGACAGCCATTGGCGCGCGTTTTTCACTGAACTCGGTCAACCCGAACGTTTTGACAACGACCCGCGCATGGCCGACATCGGCACGCGCACCATCCATATCGCTGCGCTGTACGGTATGGTGGCCGAGATCATGCGCACCCGCAGCACGGAACAATGGCTGCGTTTCTTCGATGAGGCCGATATTCCGGCCATGCGACTCAATGATCTCGATTCGTTGTATGCCGACCCGCATCTCAACGCCGTCGGTTTTTTTGAAACCCTTGAGCATCCGAGCGAAGGCCGCGTGCATCAACTCGGCCATGCCAGCACCTGGTCGGAATCGCCACCCTCGACCCGACGCCTCGCGCCGCGTTTAGGCGAACACAGCGTCGAGGTGTTGAAAGAGGTCGGTTATGGTGACGAGGAAATAGCGGCGCTGCTGGCGGCGGGCGTGACGAAGACCGCGTAGGTGCGAATTTATTCGCACATTTAATGTCGCGCCCTGCGCATGTATTTGAAGATGAATGTGCGAATGAATTCGCACCTGCAGGGGTATGAATTGTTTCGGCCCCGGGCAGCGCTGCATTTATAGTCTCCGCACAACAATTCTCCAATAAGGCGTGCGCATGGTTTCCCTCGACGGCTCCGATCATCTCGTTCGTCATTTTCGGCAGATGCTGCTGTGGCCGCTGCAGTTGATGCCGGCTGAGGGTGACAACGAAGAGCGCAGCCATTGGCAGTTGCTGGAAGCGGCCGACAGCGCCCATCTATGGACGCGGGTCGAAGACGAGTTCACCGCCGACCCAGGCCAGTTCCAGGAGCGCCACTACAAGGAGTTTGTGTCCTTTCTGCCCTATGTGCAGCGTTTTCTGTATGGCGAGAGCCGTGGCGCGCGGCCACGCAGGAACGAGGAGGCGCCGGGTGGCTCGGCTCTGCGCGTGTATCGTCGCCACGACGTCGCCGCGCTACGCGTCATCGTGCGCGCCGGCGCACAGCCGCTGACGCTCAAGGTTGCGCATATCGATCTGTATTTTTTCGACGATGTGGATGTCGCGCTGCTCAATACCGAAGTGCTGGCCGACGACCTGCCGCTCTCGACTGCGCTCGACCTCATGTATCGTTTCGGGCGCGCTTATCCCACCACCTGGGATGAATACGGCAACGGCGTGCATAACGTGTGGTCGGCCGAATGGCTGGATGCCGCTGGCCATGTGCTGGCGACCTCGGACAGCGGCAATCGCGCCAAGTATCTCGAGTTCGCCTGTCAGTATCGCGCGGCCGGCACCGCCGCCCATTGGGCCTATCTGGTGCAGCCGATGGTGCTCGATGCGACCCACGACGACGGCCTGCTGCGCTACCGTCAGATTGCCTATCACCGCATGCCACTGATGGCGTTTCTGGCACTCGATGATCCACGCACCATCGCCGATGCGGATTGGGTGCGCTTAGGTCTCATCGCCAGCGTACATCCCGATGAACCGATGCCACAAAACGATCCGGACCTCACGGCGTTTTTTGCGCGTTACAGTTTCGATCGGTATTGGAGCGGCACCAATTCCGGGCCGAACACGCGCTTTTTATGCTCGGGCCGGGTGCTGTCGGTGATCGGCGATGCGCGATCGCCCTATTTTCTCGACACCGAACGCGGTCTGCTTGGCCAGTTTCGCCATCAGTACTTCATGCTGTTCCTGATAGCGCATTTCCATCAGGCCGCGTTGCTGGTGTTCTCCGACCGACTGGTCGATGCGATTCACGATCTCGATATGCACGATGGCAACTCATTGCGTCGTTTTCGCGCGCGTGTGCATGGCAGCTTCGATTCCTTTCTGCGTTTTACGCATCGCTACTGGTTTAATGTGTTGTCCGAGCATCCACACATGCAGGCCCTGCATCGTGCCTGTGTGCGGCATCTCGGCAATGCCGAGCTCTATGCCGAAATCAAGGAAGAGCTGCGCGATATGAGCCAGTATCTCGACAGTGATGCCCAGCGTCGTCAGTCCACCACCGTGACGCGTCTGACGGTGGTCACGACCTTCAGTCTGATAGGCACGGTTGCGACTGGTTTTCTCGGTATGAATATCATTGATGAGGCCAGCGCGCCGCTGGGCATGCGATTGCTCTACCTGGCGGCGACAGTGGTGGCGACCACCGTGCTGACCTTGTTCCTGGTCCGGAAATCGCGGCGCCTGTCGGATCTCATGGACATACTGTCGGATGAGAAGCTGCCGACGAGCCGGCGTCTGCCGATGAGTTCGATCGGGCGGCGCGGCGATGAGTGAGGGGCGCTGTTATTGAGTGTGCGAATAAATTCGCACCTACAACAGAGCCATGCAGTCTTCTGTAGGTGCGAATTCATTCGCACATTCCTGCCCAAGGCCCCAGCCTGGCGCGCAGGCGGAGCTGCGACAAAATGCCACAGTGACCCCGTCGAAAGAAGCCCCTAAGCTCCCCAGTCCTTCGTAGTACGAAACGGCATGACATGGGCAAGACATCACGAATTTCGCTGGCTTTTGCGGCTTTGGCGCTCAGCCCGGCGCTCATGGCCTGCGACTACTGCCTGATCTCGCAGGGTGCGTCGCCGCTCGACACCATCAATGGCCGCGGCCTGCGCATCACCGAGCGCTATACCTATCTCAACAGCGTTTATGACGGCAGCCGCGAACTCGCCAATCCGGGTGCCAGCGAGAGCTACTACACCACCGAGGTGCAGGGTTTCTGGTCGCCGCGTCCGTGGCTGACCTTGATAGGTGTGGTGCCGTTCCGCGTCACGCAGGTCGATGGTCATCTCGAACACGAGGGCGGCCACCAGCATCACGACGAAGCGGCCGAGGGCGGCGAAGGCGAGCACGGGCACGAGGATCACGACCACGATGCGGACCTCGATCCGGCGGTGCGCGGGGTTGAGGATCAACAAGGCGGGGACGGTGGCCTCGGTGATATCTCACTTTTGCTGCGCGCCCGTGTGTTTCAGCATCACACCCTCGCCACTACCACCACGGTCGCGCTGCTGGCGGGCATCAAGACGCCCAGCGGCGGCACCCGCGGCCGCGCCGACAATGGCGATTTCCTCGACGCCCATCTGCAACTCGGCACCGGTTCGACCGACGGCTTGTTCGGCGCGTCCATGAGTCATGCGCGCGGGCGCTGGTCGCTGAACGCCAACCTGCTCGGCGCTATCAAGGGGCAGGGTGAGGCGGGCGCCCACGACTATGACTATGGTGACGCCCTCAACTATGACCTCACCGCGCGTTACCGCGTGTCGCCAAGCACACTTGGTGCGGCGACCCAGCAGTGGTTCCTGTCCTGTGGCCTGGCTGGCGAAGTGCGCAACCCGGAGCAGGAGGCCGGTAGCCGCATTCTCGATTCCGGCGGCCATGTGCTGTTTGTGCAACCTGGCCTGCAGATGCGGCTTGGCGCGCGCTGGAGTTTTGAATTTTATGCGCAGGTGCCCATCCATCATGATCTTGTCGGCACCCAGCTCGGCGAAGATCTGAAGGTGCTGGGTTCGATCAACGTGATGTTATGAAGCGCCCCAGCGCGCACTGGTCGGGGTGGTTGTTGGCGCTGCTGTTGTGCGGCGCCCCGCCGTTGCCGGCCGCCGATGTGCTGGGCCTGGAAACACTGGCCGATGAAGTGCCGGCGATAGCGCTGGTGGCGGCCGAGGATGGCGCCGCTCTGACCCTCGCCGAGCTGCGCGGCAAGACCGTGCTGCTGCATTTCTGGGCGACCTGGTGCAAACCCTGCAAGGAGGAGTTGCCGGCCCTCGACAGTCTCACCGATGACCTCGATGCGGCGCGTTTCGCGGTGGTGCTGGTCGCCATCGACACCAATACCACGCCCGCCGAGGTGCTGGCCTATGCGCGTCATCTCGGCGTGCGCTTGCCGGTGTATGTGGCCGGCAAAGGGGGGGTGAGCGACAGCTTCTGGGGTTGGGGGCTGCCGGTGTCTTATCTCATCGATGGCCAAGGCCAATTCATCGGTCGCCTGCGCGGGCCTCGCCCGTGGCGTGAACCGGCGCTGCGCACCGCGCTCGCTGCACTGCAGCGTCCGTGAGCGGCGGTCATCCATCGCGCGCGTAACTGACGCGCGACACTCACGGCCGGCGCGACCGGTGCAGTAGTATCTCGCCATGTATCCGGTTCACCTGCCATGAATGCCTCGCCGTCGCGTCTGCTCGGACGTCCGAAGGACATGGAAAAACGCGCGGCGATCCTCACCGCTGCCTCGCAACTGTTTCTCGAACTCGGTTTTGAACGCGCCACGGTCGACCGCATCGCCGCCGCCGCCGGGGTGTCCAAACTCACGGTCTACAGTCATTTCGCCGACAAGGAAGGCCTGTTCGTGGCGCTCATCGCCTGCAAGTGCGACGAACATTTTGAAGCCCGCGAATTTGTTGAACTGGCGCCGCTCGGCGCGCGCGAAGCGCTGACCCGCATCGCTAGTTCCTTTCTCAATCTTATGTTCCATCCCGATGTGATCGCCCTGCACCGGGTCTTGATGACCAGCGCCAGTGCCGAGACCCACATGAATCAGGTGTTCTGGGACGCAGGCCCGGGCCCGACTTTGACCGCGCTGGTGGGATTGCTGGAACACTTCAATTCGACCGGTGTGCTGAAGGTTGCAAAACCCGCGCGCGCTGCCGATCAATTTTTCGCGATGTTGAAGGGCGGCGACCATCTGCGTGTGTTGCTCGATGTCGGTGTCGCGCCCGATGTGCCGGCGTTGGCGGAACTGGCGCAGGACACCGTCGCGATGTTCCTGCGCGCCTACGCAGCGCAGAAATAATCATTTGCCAGACCGGCTCGGCACATTGAGCCGCAACGAAAAAGGGGAGAGGACAATGGCTTTGACCAAGATTCAGACCACCACCGGCACCGCTGAGCCGAGTGAGCTCGGTCGCACGCTCATTCACGAACATGTGTTGATCGGTTATCCCGGTTGGGAACTCGACGCGCGCGCGCCGAAGTTCAAGCGCAATGACGCCATGATCCGCGCCATTGATCAGATGCATGAATTGCAGAGCCACGGCGTCGGTACGTTCGTCGACCCCTGTCCGATGGACTTCGGGCGTGATCCGGTGTTTCTGGCCGAACTGTCGCAGAAGAGTGGCATGCGTATTGTCTGCACCACCGGCGCCTACTTCGAAGCCGAGGGCAATACCTACACCTTCCGTCACATGCCGATGGAAGAACTGGTCGAAATCTACATCCAGGACATCGAACAGGGCATTGGCGACACTGGCATCAAGGCGGGTGCGGTCAAGATTGCGACCGGTGATGGCAAGGTGTCGGACTACGAACGCAAACTCGTGACCGCCGGCGCGCGCGCCGCCAAGGCCACCGGCGTACCGGTCATTTCACATACTCAGAACGCGACCTGTGGTCACGATCAAATCGACCTCGTCACCGGCGAAGGCTGCCCGCCCGAGCAACTGGTGGTTGGCCATTCCGATGGCACAACCGACTTCGAGTACCAGAAGTCACTGGCCGATCGCGGTGCCTTTGTCGGTTTCGACCGCTTTGGTATTTCGCTGTTTCAGCCCGACGAAGTACGTATCGCCAATATCATCAAGATGATTGCGGCCGGCCATGGGAACCGCGTATTGATGTCCCACGATTCGATCTCGTGCTGGTTGGGTCGGCCCTATCCGTTTGCGAGCAGTTTTGAGGCGATGCAGGAAATGCTGCCGAACTGGCGTTCGAATCACATCTTCAAGGAAATCCTGCCGAAGATGCGCGCCGCCGGCGTCACCGAAGAGCAGATTGAAACCATCCTGGTGGATAACCCCAAACGTTTGTTCTCCTGCGCGTTGGGGCACCAGCACTGAGCGATTTTGGAATGTGCGACTGAAGTCGCACCTACACCAGGGCGGCGGCGTGAACCGCGTCGCCCTGTAGGTGCGAATTCATTCGCATATTAAACGTTTACTTCCGAGCTCAAGCCGCCAGCAGTTTTTTCACTTCGGTCACGCGTTCACCGTGGCGCGTTTCTTCGCGACCATTCAAGCGCAGCAATTCGGCAATCTTCGGATCTTTTTCGGCGTCGGCCCACACCTGATAAACCAGATCGCCATCGGCCTCACCCTGTTCCAGCGCGGCCAACAGATCGGCATCGCAGCTCAGTTCGGTCGGGCAGAACTTGAAGAAGGGGTTCTCTTCGTTGGGCGGCAGCGCGTAGTCTGCGCCACTCTTGAGCTTGATCGCCTTCAAAAGACGATGCGCATGGCCGCGCTCTTCCTGACCGTTGCGCGTCAGAATCGCTTTGGCTTCGTCATTGCTGACATTTTCGGCGAGCAGGAAATAAAACGCTTCGCCAAAACATTCGATCATGGCCAGCACCTGCATGTCTTCGACTGACAATTCGGTACGGGATTTCAGAAAAGCAAAGGCATCAAATGCCTGTTCCGGATAGCCAGCGGGAAGGGAAGCCATGGGGCACCTCATCATGAAGTTGTTGAACTC
>CAMCBY010000114.1 GCA_945873015.1 Klebsiella pneumoniae | reverse complement strand
CCATGACAAAACTGGCAAGCGGACAGCCGTTGACGTCGTCGCAATGGGTGTAGATAAAACTCAGCAGCGTGACGCGTCCGGCATAGAGCGTATGCAACTGCCCCGGTTGGCCTTTGGAATCGATATAGCGGGCGTCGGCCGCGGCCTGTATCGGCGGCAACTGGTAGCTGCCGGGTGCCGGTGCCGCGTAGTTGAGTTTGGAGTAACCGGGCGCCAGTACTACTGGTGCGCCCTTGGGTTTATCGTGAGCGAGTGCGCTGCCGCCCAGCAGCACACTCAACAGAAGCAGACCGGATGCGCTGGCGCGCATCCGCTTGAAGCCCGGCACGCGGCTGGTGTCGCGCGGCGCGCTCAGGGTTGCACGGCGACGCTCGCGCCGGCCGCCGGCTGCGCGGCGTACAGGGCACGGGCGCCGAAACGCATCTGATGGGGACGGCCGAGTTTGGCGGCGATGAAGTCGATAGAGAACTTCTGCGCGAGTTTTTCACCGTTCCAGTCATAGGCCTTGAAGTACTGCACGTCGCCGGCCTGGCCTTCTTTCTTATCCCAGTTACCCAGCAGCGACGAGGTGTAATAGATACGTTTGCCGTCCCAGCTCTGGGACGCCATGTTCACCTGATCGCCAATCTTGTGGGTATAGGTTTCTTTGGGTTTGTGCGGATCGGACACATCGAACAGACGCGTCATGCCGTCGTTCCAGGTGTTGACCCACAGCAGTTTGTCATCCGCTGAGATCGAGATGTCGACCGGCAGCGGGACCTTGCTCGCGTCGCCGATATCGGCGACTTCTTGTGAAGTCCAGTTACCCTTGGCATCGGCTTCCAGCAACCAGATCTTGGCGGTCAGTGCGGTGGTAGTGAAACAATAATCATGTTTTTCGCCCCACGCGCAGCGGATCTCGAGCGGCGCACCGGGCACGTCCAGCACCTGTTTCGGTTTGCGCGTGTGCAGATCCCACACCACCGCGGTATTGCCGAAGTGTTTCATGGCCTCGGGGTCGGCCATCATCTTGCCGAGGTCCATCATGTAGTTGTTCCAACCGGTGAAAGACGAGGTCAGCAGCACGTTCAGGCGCGGCAGCGCGCGCACGTCATAACCATAACCGTCGGCGAACTTGCCGGTTTTGACGGCACCATTCAAGGCGCCATCCTTGGGCATCCAGTAGGTCGCGATGTATTCACCTTCATTGGTGTATTCGGCCATCGCGGTTTCGCCGCCGTGGTCCTTGTGATTCGACAGACCAGTCACCAGCATGCGACCGGGCAACGCATAGGTGGTATGCGGGCCGACCACGCCGCCGGTTTTCTCAACAAAATCGGTGATGGTTTTCTTCAGCGTCGGTTTGGCCGGATCGCTCTTGATATCGAAGATAAAAATCTTGTTGGTATCGAGACCCGCGGCCCACAGCAGTGCGCGGTCATCGGTCAGATCAGAGTGGTGCGCTTCGTTGCGCCCGCCGACCGATAGCGAGTTCAGCACCTGGCCGTATTGTTTGGAGGCCGGATTGACATCAACGGTCACCAGTTTGTCCTGTTCATCGCCCACGCCCTGCACGCCCAGCGTCCAGATGTACACAAAATCTTCCTGGCCGACGATTTTGGCCATATAGGGCGACAGGCAGGTCTCGTCGGCGAGCGCGCTACCGGCGGCCACCGCGCAGGACAGGCCCAGCGCAAAATTGAGCGCACGGGTCAAGGCGCGTAGCGAGCTTGAGATGGGGGAATTGCGAGTAATCATGGCTGCCTCCTACGGCGTAACCGCCGGATCGCGGTGCGGGTCCGAGACCTTAATCCAGCCAATAGTGATAAGCAAATGCACCATGCACGCGCAGGCGCACCCATTGCTACCGTGTTTGCGCACTCAATCGAAGCGACGCCTGAGACCACTGACGCGTTGTGAGGCGAGCAGCGCAAGCACCACCATCGCTCCGCACAAAATGCCGAAGTGAGCCGTGGGCGCAAAGGCCGCCGTGCCGAGCGTGGCGAGACCGGCGCCGACGCTGACCGTGCCGAGCCCGATGACGGTGCTGCCATACGGGTCGCGCACCGGCGGCGGTGCGGTGCCGGCTTTGATCGCGGCCGGGTCGGGCACCTCGATGAGGCGCCGGCCGGCGGTGCGGATCTGTACGAACAAGGCGAACGCGACGGCGCTCGCGCAGACCGTCATCACATCCAGACGCAGGCTGTGCCAGCCCGCCACGCCCATCACGCCGAGCGCTGCTATCAAGGTGGGCGTCAACAGGCGCGACGCAGCGCGCGGCGTGCGACCGCTGACGATCACGAGCGCCAGACTGGCCAGTGCGGCGAGCGCGCCGACCATCACCAGAGTCGGCGGCAGCAGGTCGGCCATGCCGGCGAAAATCACATAAGAGCCGCTCACACGATAGTCGTCGGCGCCGAGCTTGAAGTGCTGTTTCAGATCGCGTTCCAGACGCGACAACAAGGCCGCGCGAGTCACGCCCGGTGGCGGTTCTCCCATGCGCACATGAATACGCGCCTGATTGCGCAGCGGCTGCACATAGGGGTCAAGCAGCGTTGTGCGCACCGCACGCGGCAGGCGTTTGTACATCACGTTCAACTCAAACGGGCTCAAGGCCACACCGTCATTCAAGTCGCGCCCGACTTCGAGCAGTGAGGCCAGCGACAACACTCGACCCACGCCGCGTTGGTCGGCCAGCCATTGATGCACGGCGTCGATACGTTTGACGCGCTCGCTGGTGAACCAGGTGTCATCGCCACGCGTGTCAGTGTCGGCGCCGCGGTAGGGAGAATCTGCCGCCAGCGCCGGCGCGGCGGTCTTGATTTCGGTCGGCGGCAAAGTCAGCACCACATCAAAACTCAGCGCACCGCCATACAGGCGCTCGGCGCTGCGCAGGGCACGGCTGGTGTCGCTGCCAGACGGCAAATAATTCGTCAGCCCCGCTTCGTGAATGAAGCGCGACACGCCGCCGACCGCGGCGACCGCCAGTACTGAGGCCAGCGCCACACTCAGCCAACGGCTCGGCACCACCACCGGCACTGGCGACAATTCCTGCGGGCGGCGGCGCGCCACGGCCAGCAGACAGGGCCCGAGCCCAAACGCCGCCAGCCACGCGCAGCCGAGCCCACACAGCAGCAGGCTGCCGAGCTCGTGTACAGGAAACAGCGGGCTCAGGGCCAAAGTGATGCCGACCAGCAACAACACGCCGCTCGCCGGCAGACTGGCGTTGAGAGCGTGTTCAACGGTGGCGGCCAGCACACTGTGAGGATCGTCGTTGGCCGTCATCGAGACATGCAGCTTGTAGCTGACGCGCAAGGTAAAACTCAGGCTCACCGCGATAACGGCAATGATCGGCAGCGCCGCCGCCGGCACCACGCCCAGCACGCCGTGCAAGGCCTGCCACAGTCCGACGGTGGTCAGCAGCGCGAAGCTGCCACAGGCGAATTCGAGTATCGGCGGGCGGCGCGTGCCGGCCGCGATGACGGCGAGCATCACCGCCAGCACCAGCAGCGGCAAACGTTTGAGATCGGCCCACACGGCGCGTGCGATGTCGTCCGCCACCACCGCGGCGCCCAGCAGGCCGACCTCGGCGTGGGCGGCGTAGGGCGCCAATACCGCGCGCAGCGCCGCGATGGTTTGAGCGCGCGGTGGCACGGCCTTGGCGCTGGCGGCCTGCGCAGGCGCCGGCACACGACGCAGGGTGACCAGCAGCGCACTGCTGCGGCCATCGGCGCTCACCAGCACTTCGCGAAACAGCGGGCTGCTAATGAGTTCCGCGCGTGCGCTGGCGTAGTCGATGCCATCACTGCGCAGCGTACGACGGTTGTTTTCGAGTTGTGCGAGCGGCCCACGCACTTGTTTCACCAGCGGCGCGTCGAGCACCGAGTGCACGCGCGACACGCCGGGTACCGCCGCGAGTTGTTGGTGCAACTGTGCGAGCAGCGCGCGGCTGGCGGGGTTCTGCAAGCCGCCCGGCGCGGCCACGGTCACCATCACTTGCTCACGCAGATCAAAAGCGCGGTTGGTCAGGTGCCAGTCGCGCAGGGCCGGGTGGTTGGCGCGTAACAGCGTACGGGCCGAGATATCGATTTCGAGTTGCGGCAGACGCAGGCCGAGCAGCGTCACCATCGCCACCAGCAGCAGCAACAGACAGCGCGGCCAACGCAGCACCAGCTGCGCGATGACGCTGGTCACACGCTGCGACACAGGCTTGGCCTCGGGGCTGGGCGCCGTGCCGGCGCGATAAGGGGCTGCGATCGAACGCTAGCCATGATGAGTGCCTCGAGTAATCGTTCAGCGGCCCATTGTGCCGCAATGCGCGCGATGATGGGGCACTGCGCTGCGCGGTTGGCAAGCCAGCAAGGCGATGCGATCATGCCGACCCTTCCATCGCCCGCAAGCACCACGGAACATCATGGCCGGTCTCGATCGCGACACTTTCTGGGAATTCTTTCTGCATCTGGCAGAGGTCGCCGCACGCGAAACCCTGCCGCGCTTTCGCGCACCTCTCGATATCGATAACAAAGATGCCAGCGGTGGTTTCGATCCGGTCACCATTGCCGACCAGGCCGCCGAAGCGGCGCTGCGTGCGGCCATCACCGCGCGCTTTCCCAACCACGGCATTCAGGGTGAGGAACAGGCCGACAAGCATGGCACCAGCGTGTGGTCGTGGATCATCGATCCGATCGATGGCACGCGCAGCTTCGTCAGTGGCATGCCGACCTGGGGCACGCTGGTGGGTTTACTGGAGGAGGGCGTGCCGCGCTTCGGCATGATGAGCCAGCCTTTCGTCGGCGATTGTTTTATCGGTGGCGGCGGTCACGCCGATCTGTTCAGTCACGGCCAGCGCACGGCGCTCAAGTGTCGCAGTGGCCGCAACCTCGACAGCGCTACGCTGTTTTCGACCACGCCGGACATGTTCGGGCCGGGTGCCGAGCTCGACGCCTTCAACGCGCTGTCGCGGGCGGTGCGCCTGACCCGTTTTGGCGCTGACTGTTATGGCTATTGCCTGTTGGCGGCCGGCCATATCGATCTGGTGGTGGAAGCCAATCTCGGTTTCTACGATGTGGCACCACTGATTCCGATCATTGAAGCGGCGGGCGGCGTGGTCACTGACTGGTCGGGCAAGCCGATGCGCAGTGGCGGCCGCGCGGTCGCCGCTGGCAGCGCCGCTTTGCACGCACAAGCACTCAAGTATCTGCGCGCGGCAAGCTGAGATGTTCGATATCGCGGTGGTATGCGCGCGCTGCCAGCCACCGACTCGTGCCCATTTTGCGGCGCTGGCCGAGGCCGCCACGCTGGCACCACGGGTGGTGATGCTGGTGCTGAATGCCGACGACGCGCCGTCGCCGGCCAATCCGTTTGATAACGACACGCGTGGCGAGTTGTTGCGCGCCGGCATGGCGGGCGACACATCTATCGTATGGTTGCGCGATCGCCGTTACGAACCGGCGCGCTGGGCGGCTGCGGCGGCAGCGGCCGTGCAGGCCGTGGCGGGCGACGGACGGGTGGTGGTGTGGGCCGATCACGACGCCGCCTCGACCAGCCTGCCGTTGCCGGCTGCCTGGCAACGCGCTGGCACTGAAGTGCGTCTGGCGGCCGCCGAGGCCGCCGCGCGTGATGCCTTGTTGCACGCCGAGCCCGCCTGGGGGCGACTCGCGGCGATGCTGCCGCCCGCGGTGCTGACGGTCTTGCAGGATCACACCCGCGGCGCGACGTTCGCGCACATCGCCGCCGAGGCGCGTTTCCTCGCCGACTATCGCGCGGCCTGGCATGCGGCGCCCTATCCACCGGTATTTGTCACGGTCGATGCGGTTGCGACCTGGCGCGATCAGGTGCTGCTCATCGAGCGTGGCCAGCCGCCCGGGCGTGGTCAGTGGGCGCTGCCCGGTGGTTTTATCGATCTCAACGAGACCGTTGCGGTGTCTTGTTTGCGTGAATTGCGCGAGGAGACCGGCGTGGTACTGGAAGAGTCGGCCATCGTTGCCCATCGTGTGTTCGACGACCCGCTACGCTCACAGCGCGGCCGCACCATCACGCACGGCTTTCGTTTTGTGCTCGATGCGCTGCCGGCCGCGCCGCTGGCGGTGGGGGCCGACGACGCCGCAGCGGCGGCCTGGGTGCCGCTCACCGCGCTGCAGCCGCAACGCATGTTCGACGATCATTATTTTATCCTGCAGACCTTTCTGGCTCTCGACTGAGGCCGCCTGTCAATAAATTTGCCGTCACGGCCGCTAAGCCGGCCATGACCTTGACGCGCTTCCAATCGATGACCGTGTACGCGCTGAGCAGCGTGCTGCTGTTGATGTGGGCGCTGCCAGCGGCGGCTCTGTCGAGTCAACAATCGCTGATCAGTGCCGCCCGCGAACTGTCCAAGGCATCGGCCGCGAGCCGCGCCGCGTTCGTCGAAGCGGCGGTGGCGGAACTGTCTGCGGCCCATCGCGCCGCCGCGCGCGAGGGCGCCAAACGCCGCGCCCGCAATGCCAATCCAGTGGACAACAAGACCGCTAACTGGAGCAAGGGTACTCAGGCTTATGTCGGGCGCCTGCAGCAGGCCGCGGCGGCTGCGCGTGCCGGTGCGCCGGTGCGTCTGGTGGTCGATCGCGGCCGTTTGTTGCGGGTGGTGGTAGGACACCAGCCGGCGCGCCAGTTCATCGTCGCCGCCCCCCAGGCCAAGGGGCGCCCGGCGCTGGAGCGCGCCATTCTGCGCCGCCTGTGTGCAGTCGATGGTTGTGGCTCGGCGGCTCTGACCAGCGTGCGCGGTGAACCGCCCCTCAGCACGGTGCGCATCAGCGCGCCGCAGGCCAAGCCGATAGCCGGCACGGCGCAGCCCGCGCCTGCGCTGACCAGCTACCGACCGACCGCACCGTCCAAACCCGCGCCGCCCGCCGCACCACGTCTGGTGTCGTCGTTGGCGAGCGCGGACGGCCTGGCATGTGCGCAGCACGAGGTGCGCCATCACGTTCTGTACGACAATGCCTGCAAAGCCTTGCTGCTCGATGTGCGAGCGCTGGTGCAGGCGCTGCATGCGGCCGCGCGCCGCGGCGTCATGATCGACTGGCGTATGCCGGCACGGCCGCAGGCCAAAGGTGACAACTACGAATTGGCGGTCAACGGCCACGGCGGCACGGTCAACGTGCCGATGCCGGCATTGGCAGCGGTGCCGGAATTGCTGGTCGAGATCCTGCCGTGGGCTCAGGCGCGTCTTTACGGCAGGTTCCAGACCCTGGCTTTGCAGCCACCCTCCCATCTGGTCTATGGCGCCGCAGTCGCGCAGCGCTGATGCGCTCGCACAATGAACAGGGAAACGATTTTGAAAAGAACGCTCGTGATGTTCTGTCTGTGGCTGAGCAGCGCTGCCGCGCTGGCGGTGTCCGAGGGGCGCTATCAGGCGATACCTATCGACCCCGGTGAAGGTTACGGTGCAGAGAAGGCTTTGATTCTCGACACCGTGTCCGGGCATTTGTGGATCTGGATCGAAAGTCCGACGGTGGACGACGATGCCGGTGGCCGCTTTCTCATTTACCAAGGCCAACTGGTGCCCGGCAAGAAGATGGGTGAGATCATTGAAAAGCAGGAGTGGCCGGCCAAACCTGCCAAGGACACCCCGCCGGCACTCAAGACCGATGCGTTGCCTGCACCGAAACTGAAGTCGCGCTGAGTTAAGCGCTGAGCAGGCGACTGCGCACGGCGTTTGTTCAGCGCTTCTTCGAGCCACGCCGCGCTTTGCATTCTCACTGCCAAGTGCGTTGTAATCGCCCCTGGTTTCAAGGGGAGATTCACCATGCCAAAAATGACCGACGCCGAACGCGACAGCTTCCTCGCGGGCGCCAATCTGATCATGAATATCGCGACTGTCGATGTCGATGGCGCGCCGCTGGTCACGCCGATCTGGTTCATCCACGAGGAAGGTCGCATCTGGTTCACGCCGCGCCAGCACTCCGAGTGGCTGCGGCACATCCGCCACGACACACGGGTTGCGCTCAGTATCGATGAGCCGGTGATTCCGTATCGCAAGGTGGTGGTGCGCGGGCGTGCGACCATCGATTTTGAAGTGGGTAATGACGATGCGTGGCGCGATCGCTATCGGCGCATCGCGCAACGCTACATTCCCGTCAACGATGCCAACGCCTATGTCGACGGCACCGACGACCAACCGCGCGCACTGTGTTCGGTGGCGCTGGCGGGCGCGGAAGTGCGCAGTTGGCGCATGCCACTTGGCGAAGAGTCCTATGACGGCATCTGGGCCAAGCGTTACTGGACCAAAGACGCCAAGGTCAAACAACAGGCACCGCAGGTATTCGACAAGAGTGTGTGAGACGCCGGCCGGACGCCGGTCCGGCCGACGGCGCGCCGCGCGTGTTCCGTCATGCTGAACATTCCGTGGGTGGGTATGCGTTGCGCGCCGTCGGGCGTGCTCGGCGCCATACTGTTGCTGGCGACGGGCTGCGGCTTGCAGCACTATCAGGCGGCACCGCTCGATCAGCAACAGCGAGTGACGGCCAATGCCGTCGCACAACTCGACGACCGCCAACTCGGCGCGAGCCTGGTGCGTCTCGATGCGGCAACGCGCTGGCCGCTCTCAAGCTGGGCACCGGCGCAACTCGCACTCAGTGCGGCGCTGCGCAGTGCGCCGGTGCAGGAAGCGCGCGCCCAACTGGTCACCGCGCTGACTGGCCGCGGCGTCGCTGCGCGGCGCGCGAGTCCGACGGTGTCGCTGGCCATCGAGCATCACTCTGATCGTGACGACAATCAGAATTCTGATTGGAGTGTCGGGCCGAGTGTGGCGTTCTCTTTGAGTCCACAATCGCGCAAACGTATTGCCGTGGCGCTGGCCGACAGCTCCGTGGTGGTGGCCCGCGCCGACTTGCTGGAAAGCGCCTGGCAGGCGCGTGACGCCGGCCTGCGCGCTGCGCTCGAGGTGCTTGAACAAGAGCAAGTCAGCGCTTTGATGGCGCGCGCGGCCGACGCGCGCGCGTCGGTGGTGGTGGCGGCCCGAGCGCAAGTCGCGGCGGGCGTCGATTACGCATTCGAATGGCAGACGCTGGAACTCGAGGCCAACAGTGCACGGCTCACGCAGTTGCAGCAGACACGCGTGCGCCAGGCGGCCACCGCGCAACTGGCGGCAGTGCTGCAGGTGCCGACCGCGGCGCTGGCCAAACTGCAACTCGAGCCCCCTGCTGCGAGCAGCGAGCCCGACTATGCCGAGTTGCAAACGCGTGCGCTCAGCGGCCATCCGCAGGTGCTGCGCGCACTGGCCGCCTACGATCAGGCGGAGTTCGCACTGGCGCTGGCGGTTGCCGCGCAATATCCGGAAGTGCGTTTGAACCCAGGCTATTTTTTTGATCAGGGCGACAACGTGTGGTCGCTGGTCGGCGGGGTGGTGGTGCCGCTGTTCGCAAGTCACGATGCGACCATCAAACAGGCTGGCGCGGCGCGCGATGCCGCGCGTGAACATTTTTATGCGGTGCAGAGCGCCACTATCGCCGAGCTGCAGCGGGCGTGGGCCGAGTGGCAGGCAGCGCGCGACAGCGAAGCGGCGACCCGCGCCGTCGCGCACGACATCGATAACAGTGCCGAGGCGCTGCGGCGCGGTGAGCATGAAGGCATAGTCGATAAACTCATCGTCGCGCGCGCGACCCTGCAACAGGCGGACGTCGCGATACAAGTGGCAAGAAGTGCGGCTCTGACTCGCCGCAGTCACGCGGCGCTGGCGATGGAGGCGCGAACGCCGATCGACGACGCGCCTTTCGGCGTCTACCTCGCCGAGCTGTATGGCTACGACCCTGAACAAACGGAGCGACGACCGTAATGCGCGTATGGCTGCTGT
>CAMCBY010000113.1 GCA_945873015.1 Klebsiella pneumoniae | reverse complement strand
AAGACCAATGGGTCGAACATCACGACGAGATCGCCAATGCGACCTTGGTGACCAAGACCGACTCGTGGTACATGGGCTCCAACATCGCGGGCAAACCGCGCCGCTTGCTGTCCTATATCGGCGGCGTAGGCACTTACCGCCAGAAGTGCGAAGACCTCGCGCAACAGGACTACGCAGGCTTCGATATGCGTTGAGTCGGCGGCGCGCTTGCGAGCAGCGCTCGTCAGGCTAAGCACGGCGCACTTGATGGTCACGACAACCTCGTTATCTGCGAGGTTGTCGTGGTCTTTATGCAATAAACATTGCCCAAGGCCAGCCACGCTGCCCGCCGCGGCTCAGTTTATTGCACCGCAATCCCTATTCCGCGACCCGACCCGCTACCACCGCAGCGCGCGGGCGTTCATGAACTTTTTTACGCTTCTTTGGCCTACCTTGGAAACCAGCCAAGGAAAACATAAATGAAAGTCACGTCCATCGTCGCCTATGTCGATACTCGGCGCCGCTCTGGCCAAGCGCATCAACTTTCCTGTCTTGAAAGCCTTGCGCGCCTCGCTGTGGCGCACGAGGCGCGGCTCTTGCTGTGCGACGTATTGGAGTCCGCGCCCAATAGCCCCCAGCCCAACCCCGCGTTCGAAAGGGTGACGGGCTTTCGCCGACGTTATGCGCTCGATACCCTCGCGAAATTCAGCAGCGAGCTGCGCCCGCTCATCGATGCCGCGTACATCGTGCTTGATGGCAACCCTTTCCTGGAAATCACTCGCTACGCAATCAAGCATGGCGTAGATCTGGTCGCGTGTGCGGGCGGTGCCGAAACAGACAGTCGCGTCGATTCCACCGCCAGCCATCTCGCGCGCAAATGCCCGACGCCAGTGTGGCTGATGGGCGAACGCGGCACGGGCAGGCGCCGAGAAGTTGTGGTCGCAGTTGACAGAGATATTTTCCCCGCTTCGCAATCACCGCGCGCCATGGCAACCCGTCTGCTCGATGCCGCGGTGGAACTCGCGCGCGGTGAATCCGGCACCATCCATCTGGTTCACGCCTGGGAAATTTATGGCGGTGAGTGGCTGGACAAACTGCGCGAAGGTCTCGGCAGCAGTGAAGTGACCGACTACGTGGACGCGCAGCGCTACAGCCACACCTTATGGCTGGACGAATTGCACGAGCAATTGCGCGCGCTGCTGAAGATCAAGGCACAGACGGGTCTGCGCAGCACGACACATCTGCTTGAGGGCCCGGCGGCAGAAGTGATCCCGACCTGGCTCGCGTCGAACGACGCGGATGTGCTGGTCATGGGCACCCTCGGTATCAGCGGCACACCGGGCCTGTTTATTGGCAACACCGCAGAAAGTCTGATCAGCCGTGTCGCGCTGCCAGTGCTCGCCATCAAGCCGGTCGGATTTCAATCACCGGTAGAAGTGTAAAGCAGCCTGCATTCAAACAGCAGCGCTGTTGCGTACAACTCGAGGAAGCTGACGCCGCCCGACGAGCTGCGGCGATTCAAGCCCAGTCTCAGCACGACAGAGAAACTGCCAGAGCAGAGCGGCAACCCCCCGCCCCTTCAAGACGGATGGCGCAGATGGGCCTCGAGTTCCTTGGTGGCGGTAATGTCGACGAAGGTAATAACGGCACCGTCGATGACATTATCGAGCCGCCGGTAGGGCATGATCCGTACCGAAAACCAGCGCTGGTCGGTGGTCCGAATCTGTTTTTCAGAAAACAACAAAGTGCGCATGGTGGTCTGCGCGTCATCGTGCAATGAAGGGTATTGCAGTGAGGTCGTCAGGTCGCTCAACGGACGCCCGATGTCGATGTCTCGCAGATTGATGATTTTGGCTGCACGCTCCGTATAGCGCCTGACATTCAAGTCGTGGTCGAGGAACAGAATGGCAATGTCAGTGCTGTTCAACAGATTGGTCATGTCGCCCTGGGCGAGCGCGAGATCGTCGAGACGGGTCTGCATTTCCGCGTTGACTGTCTGCAGTTCTTCATTCATCGACTGCATTTCTTCCTTGGAAGTCGTCAACTCCTCGTTGGCGGACTGCAGCTCCTCATTGGTTGATTGCAGTTCTTCGTTGGTTGACTGCAACTCCTCGCGCGTCGATTGCGCTTCCTCGCGCAAACGTTGAATCTCCGTGCGGCAGCTTTCGAGCTCGGCCAGATGTGCGGCTTCTAGCGACTCGGGGCGGCGGCGTGATTTTCTCGGGGTCGGCACTTCGCGAAACACCACAACACACATGTCGCGCAGGGCGGTCGGCTCATGCAGCTTTTGTACGGTGACATCGACCGTTCTCACTACACCATCCACCTTGGTCGTGAGGCCGACACAATGCACGGGTTCGTCCCGCAGTTTGGCGCTGAGCAGGGCGGCGGCCAACGGCGCGCGCAGGCCGTCACGGATCATGGCGTGGAAGTTCCAGTTAGCCTTGCCTGCCGCAGGTTCTAGATACTGTCCGGTGCGCCCGCTGATGTAGACAATGTCACCGTCACCATTCACCACCACTGCCGGTGGAGCATAAACCTGCAACAGCACTCGGTCGGCGGCGGCTTGCAAGTTGTCCTGAGTAGAAGCGGGCGTAACGCCGGGCAACGAGGCAGTTTCTTTTTTCATAATCGACAACGGCGGAAAGGAGGTGTAAAGGAATTCAGGGTCGACGCCGCTTGCACCCGACGCCCGCTGGTACAAGCGCAACTTTGAATCGAGTGGCGAGAACAGTCGATTGAATCGTCCAATGGTCTCAGAGCTGCCGAGCATGAGCACGCCACCGGCGCGCAGACTGTAATGGAACAAGGGCAACAGCTTCTGCTGCAGGGTGGCGTCGAAATAGATCATGAGATTACGACAGCACAGGATATCCAGCCGCGTGAACGGCGGGTCGAGCACCACATCCTGCTCGGCAAACATCACCATGTCGCGTATGCCCGTGGCAATCCGATAATGGTCATCGTGGCGAGTGAAATAGCGAGCCCTGCGCGCCTCTGACACATCACTTTCGATGGCAAGACCGTACTGTCCTCGGCGCGCGAACGCGATTGCGTCCGAACTGAGATCGGTCGCAAAGATTTGCAGCCTTTGGTGCGCATACTGCGGCAGACGGTGCACTGTGTCAGCAAAACTCATGGCGAGTGAGTAGGCTTCTTCTCCCGTCGAGCAGCCCACCACCCACGCGCGCAGGTTCGATTCCATGACGCGTCGCGCCAACAGATCGGGCAGATAGTGCTCTTCGAACTGCTGCCAGACGGGAGTATCACGAAAGAACTGCGTGACCCCAATCAACAGTTCCTTGAATAAAAGATCGATTTCGTAAGGATTGCGTTCCAGGAACTGCGCGTATTCTTCCAGTGAAGACAGCATGTGGATGGCCATACGTCGTTCGATACGACGCTGCACGGTGCTCATTTTGTAGAATGAAAAATCATGGCGCGTTGCGATCTGTAACAGTCGCAGAATCCGATCCATGGACTGTTCTACCATCGTCGCACTGTGTGCCTCCGATGGTTCCGGCGCGGGCGTCGCCGGCATCCGTTGCACTACGGCGGTCGCCAATATGCGGCCAGGCAAATCAGCGGGTGCCGCGACGATATCGGCATAACCGGCGGCAATCGCGCTGTTCGGCATCGAATCGAACTGCGCGGTGTCCGGCGCCTGGACCGCACATAGCCCACCGAGTGATTTAACTGACTGCAGCCCTTGTGTGCCGTCGCCCCCCATGCCCGACAGCACGACCGCGATAGCGGCTTCGTGCTGGTCACGCGCCAGCGACGAAAACAGCACGTTAATGGGCAGGCGCATGCCGCGTGGTTCCGAAGGTGCGCTGACACGCAGCCTGCCGTTGCTCACGGTAATTTCGGCGTTTGGCGGAATCACGTAGACGCAGTCCGGCAAGACCTGCATGGCGTCCTCAGCCTCCCGCACTGGCAGGGTAGTCACCCGTTGCAGGAGCGGGGCGAGCAGCGCTTTCTGGGTCGGATCGAGATGTTGCACGACCAGATAGGCCAGACCAGAACTTGACGGCACGTGCTCGAAAAATTGTTCCAGCGCCTCAAGGCCGCCCGCGGAGGCGCCTATGGCAACGATTCGTGTCTTCGCTGCCGGGGACGGCTGGAGTTCGGCTGCGCCGCTTACGGGAATTTCAGACATTGGAGCGATAGCGGCGGCCTGGTGCACTCAGCGGTTCGCAATGAAAGCGAGTTGAACCCACCCGCACCGCAGCCCAAGCAAGGGGCCTGAAGCACACTTACCCTTCAGACAGACTAGCGCTTGGCGTGACTTCTGTCAGGGAAAACAGCCGCGAATGTCCATCTGCTGAGCGTGTCGCGGTCAGTTGCAGTGCGTTGCCCGTCTCACCGGCCTGTTCGCTGCGCACCACGCAGCTCCGTTCCTCGGCGCCGGCACTCAGGTCCGCCAGCAGTTTGGCCAGCGCCGGCCGGCCGGCGGCGACCAGAAAGCTGCCCAGATGACGTCCAGGCAAATGCTCTTGCTCGACGTGAAGCAACGCCGCTGCGCGCGGATTTGCGTCGCCAATCACCCCGTCGGCATCGGCACTCAAGAGACCTGCCGGCACTCGGTTATACAACTCGATATAACGGCTGAGTTGCTCGGCAAGCTCGGCCCGATGCTGCTCAAGCTGCTCCTGCTGCAAATCAATCTCCACCTGGTAAACCTGCAGTTCATGCAAAAACTTCAGGGCATCAGCGGCGCGCGATTGACTGCTTGCGAGTTCGTGCAGGCACGCCAGCGCCTCACCACCGATGATCCGGCCGCGATTCCGGGGCGCGGTGCCCTCACGAAGCCTTGTTTCAGCGGTACTACGTAGCTCGATTTCGTCTAACGAGGGTGAAGTGTTGCCGGACATGGCGTCTCCAGTACAAAACAAAGGTTAAAGACCCGAGGGGGATGTGAGCGCAGCCGGCATGACGGGCAACAGTGGGGGCACCAAACTGCAAGCGACTCGCTGCAATTGTTTGCCCAATACGGCGCCGCCGTTTCTTCAATCCAATCAGAAAACCAGACTTGCCACCGTTGGACGCCGCACATACCTCAACGCCGGTCGCCCGGTAGATTGTCAGGGATGAGGCTTTTTTTCTTTTAAAGCCCAGTCCCCGAGGTTCTTTCATGGTAGCGCGCCGACTATTTCAGAATTTTCTGCTCGACGCCCTGCACGGGGAGGTCGAAGCGCGTCTGGCGCCCCACCTTCAATTGGTGGATCTGCCGCTCGGCAAGGTTATTTACGAGTCCGGCGGCCACTTGAACCACGTCTATTTCCCGACCAACTGCATCATCTCGCTTTTGTACGTCATGGAAAACGGAGCATCAGCAGAAATCTCAGTGGTCGGCAATGAGGGCTTGGTCGGTGTTGCTGTCTTTATGGGCGGCGACACCACGCCGAGCCGTGCCATTGTGCAAAGTGCCGGATCGGCCTATAGCCTTCCGAGCAGAATCCTGAAACAGGAATTCAACGCCGACGCCGACATGCGTACGCTCATGCTTCGCTATACCCAGGCACTGATTACGCAAATGGCGCAAACCGCTGTCTGCAATCGCCACCACAGCATCGACCAGCAGCTCTGTCGGTGGCTGTTGCTCTCCCTGGACCGGCTGTCCGGCAATAATCTGACCATGACCCAGGAACTCATCGCCAACATGCTCGGCGTGCGCCGCGAGGGCGTCACCGACGCGGCGGGCAAGCTGCAGCGCCAGGGCATCATTACCTACAGCCGGGGCCACATCACGGTGCTCGACAGACCATCGCTTGAGCGCCTGTGCTGCGAATGTTACGCGGTGGTGCGAACAGAAACAGACCGTTTGCTGCCTTACCTCCCTCCACCAAAGGCAGGCCAGCCGAGCATCCGCGCGATTGCCGGCAATTCGCCTGCGACTTCAACGCCAGATAAGACCGTGAGGTTCAAGCGCTGATAGTGGCTGCGGCGCGCACGGACACATGCCCTCTCGAATACCTCGCAGCGCCCGCCAGTGCAATCAACAAGACCGCCATGCGCGGCACACGAGCACGGCGTTGGTGCCGCCAAACGCGAATGAATTTGACATCGCGACGGTCAGCTCGGCGGCATGGCGCGCGCCGTCCGCCACGTAATCGAGATCACATGCCGGGTCTTTGATCCTAAGATTAATCGTCGGCGGAATACATTCTTTTTCGTGGTATTCGGCGTCGCAGCTGGAAACGACACGGCGCAAGCGCTTCGCGCCGCTATCATCCGCGCCCCGGAATTCCGACAGAAATCGACGATGCATTAGACCCGATCCTGCATGAATCGGCGCGACCGGCGCGGTCGGACCCGTCAACGATATTCTTTTTGGTCAATGCGAGCCTTGGGCTATACCCCAATCTGCTGGAGGACCACGAAGTCTGGACAGCGCAACTCGGACGCAGTCGCATTGTTCGCGCCAACCAAGTTTGAAGCTGGCGCACCTGTAGATAGCTTGAAAACACATCAACCCTGCCTGCCTTGTTGGAATCCGTATGCCGACGCACAGACGCTCGCCGCAGTGATTCGATAGCCTCGCATCACTGAACCTGCAGGCCCGCGCCTGCCGTCAAAACGCATTCGATGGTGAATTTATGAGTCAGTTAAATAGGTCGGCCTGGTCGCTCGTCGCTCTCGGCGCAGCCAGCGCCTGGGTTCTGGTGGGAATGCTTGCACAAGCCCATAGACGCAAAACCGTGAAACTCATGATTGCTCAAGACCTGCAAGAGTGGGAGAACGAGGGTGGCGCCCCGCCGACGGTTGAGATCCATTCGAGTTGACGGTCGGCTGGCGGGACGAATGCAGTCTCATCATGCCTGATCGCTCTCAAGCAGGAGAGCCTTATCGAAAGTGTTCACCTGCACACCGCATGTCGCCCATGAATCAACCTCGCTGGGTTGAGTTGTCCGTTCCCACGAGCCTGAGGCCCAAAAATGCACCCTGAGAACAATACCCACAGTCTGATAGTCGGCTACGTGTTGTGGATTTTTGGCTTCATGGGAGCGCACCGCTTCTATTTCGGTCGGCCAATCAGCGGCACGCTTTACTTCTTCACTCTTGGTCTGTTGCTGATCGGTTGGATTGTCGACTTGTTTCTAATCCGCAGCATGGACCAGGACGCCAACACGCGTTACGTCACCGGCTCCGTCAACTATTCGGTAGCCTGGGTGTTACTGACTTTTCTCGGCGTTCTCGGCTTCCACCGGTTTTATATGGGGAAGTGGTTGAGCGGGCTCGTGTGGATGCTGACCGGAGGATTGTTTCTGTTCGGATATCTCTACGACTTCTGGACACTCAACGAGCAGATAGACACTGTCAACCGCCGCACCGGCAGCCCGGCGAAGTCCGTAGCCGTGACCTGAACGCCTGCTGCGGATCAAGTGTTGGTGATTGTCACGCAGGAAAACTCCGCCAACATGCGGTTTCTCTGCTCGAATCCCGCGTGCCTCGTCGCTTGAGCGCCGCGCCACTTCGGCGTCACAGTGCTACGCCGCGTCGATACCTCGCTGTCTATGCAGCGTATCTATGTGCGATTACGAACGGTGCCGCGCCATGCGCGCGCCTATCGTGTCGTTCATCGATAGCGTTTCCGCTTCCTGCAGTGACGCAGGACCACGCAGAAGATTCGGAGGCCCGCATGCTGAACCCGGTGGACATTTTCACCGACAAGCCTGCCACCACGACCAGTCGGCCGTCGACAGGCCGGCCGCGCGATGAAGAGTGGGACGTCGCCTCGTGGTATCAGGCGCAGACAATTTCTCAAGCACTGCACAAGTTTTATGTCGGTCTGGTGGCACATCCTCCTCCCACTCTGCCCCAGACCGGCGCTTTTCTCCCATCGCGGAAAGTGCCAGTCACTCACCGCGTCATTTCACGCGCTCAAACGATTCTGGAAAAATGAACATGAAAACTTTAATCACCTCGATAGTTCTCGCCACCGCCCTGGTCTCCATCAGTGCGTGCGATTCGCGCCAGGAAGACAAGCAGAAAGCGGCGCTCGAAAATAAAGCCGACAATCTTGAAAATCGAGCCGACGCGGTGCGTGACACCGGCGAAAAGAAGGCCGACGCCATCGAAGATCGCGATTCCGGAATGAACAGTGATGCGACTCAGAACGCTGCGGGTGCGGTGCGAGAGGGAACTGAGCGCGCAGCCGACGGCCTTGAGAATGCGGCAGACCAGGTGAGAGATCAGAAGTAACACACTTCCCGCAGCGTAGGCCCTGATTGGAGCGGTGGGTATTGCTCGCCGCAACGGCGGTGGTGCTTCGAAGTGATTCACCACCGCTCTGCCTCTCTGGCCAAGCCACCGCCTGCGCGTGTGGCTCAGATAGGGCCCGCCACCGCGGGAGCTACGCGTGTCGCGGATCGGCTTGCGGTCCGCGAATCAGCTTGCCAGGCAACGCGCCGCTGGCGACACCGTCCTTATAGGTGATTTCTCCACCCACCACGGTCAGTTTGTAACCGTCTACGCGTTGCACCAGACGCCGACCGGCGGCCGGCAGGTCACGCACCGCCTCGGGTGCGTGCAGATGCAAGCGTTCCAGGTCGATGACGTTGAGGTCTGCGCGCATGCCCACCGCGAGCAAGCCGCGGTCGTAAAGGCCATAGGCTTCGGCGGTCGCGCGGGTTTGCAAGCGCACTGCAGCCTCAAGTGGCAGCCGCGGGCCTCGCTGTCTATCGCGCACCCAGTGCGTGAGCATATAGGTCGGTGAACTCGCATCGCAGATCACCCCGCAATGCGCACCGCCATCCGAGAGGCTGAGAAAGGCCTGCGGATGCAGCAGCATTTCCCTGATCGGTTCGAAACTCGATTCGGCGTAGTTGATGATCGGGTAATAGATAAAGTCGCTGCCGCCCTTGACGAGCATGGCATCAAGCAACACCGCCTGGGGCGAGCGCTGTTCGCGCCTGGCAATGCTCGCGATGCTCTTGTCGGGGGTCGGTTCATAATCGGGCGGGTCGCCGAGTGGGTACATGTTGTCGAAATGTGTCACGAACAACGAATCAAACTTTCCGCTCAGTGCGCTTTGCTCAGCTGACAGTTGCGCGCGCATCTCTGGTGTCGAAAGAATCTGGATGCGCTCCGCAAAGGGCAGATGTGCCACTTTGAGATAGGTCGGATGCCCTTTGAACGGATGCATCGGATTATCGAAACTCAGCAGCATGCCGGCCGGCCGCGCGGCGACCTGCATACGCAAATTTGCACCCGACGCCACCGCCGTTTCCGTCAATTGCAGGATCTCGCGCCACTCGCCGGGATTGTGGCTCGCCTGCGCGACGATAAAACTCACCGGCAAACCCGTTTCTTTGGAGAGATCGCGCATCCATGCGATGTCTTCGTGAAAACGCCCGTGCATGCCGCCGATGGCAAAATCACTCGCGATCTCAAACACGCCGTGGCCGGCACGTGCGCAGGCGCGGCCTATGCCCATCAGTTCATCATGGCCAGCAAAGGTGCCAGGCACCGGGCGCCCGTCTTTGGCGCGGTGAAGCATGGTGCGTGAAGAAGTGAATCCCAGAGCGCCAGCGCGCAGAGCCTGCTCGACGATCGCGGCCATGGCGGCGACGTCTTCCGTACTGGCTTTCTGATTGGCGGCGCCGCGGTCGCCCATCACATAACCGCGCACCGCGCCGTGGGGCACCTGGGTACCGATATCAAGCGCGCGCGGAAATTTCTCCAGCGCGTCTAAATATTCGGGAAAACTTTCCCACTGCCATTTGATTCCTTCGGCAAGCGCACTCCCTGGAATATCTTCCACCCCTTCCATGAGTTGAATCAGCCATTCGTGACGATCGGGACGCGCCGGCGCAAAACCCACACCGCAGTTACCCATCACCAGCGT
>CAMCBY010000112.1 GCA_945873015.1 Klebsiella pneumoniae | reverse complement strand
GACACCCTCGCCTGCGCGGTCGTGCGGCGCACGACGGACACCACTCCCTGCCCACAGGACTACGACAGTCTGGTGTGGGTACAGATAACGTTATTGATGGTGACACTGACCCTGTTATGGGCGACCGCCTATATATGGACTGCGCGCCTGCTGTGCGCCTGGGCGGCGTGGCTGGTGGCGCTGGTTTCCGGCATCCTGCCGGAATTTGCATCCGTGGTGCTGACCGAAGCCCTGACCTTACCGCTGGGTGGATTGTTCACGTTGGCCCTGGCGCTCTACATCAAACGCCACGGCACCGCCTGGCCGTTGCTGCTGGCAGGTGCGGCACTCGGCCTGCTGGCACTGACGCGCCCCTCGTTCTGGTATCTGGCGCTGGCCTCGCTGAGCCTTGCGCTGTTATTGATTTGGCTGCCGCGTTGGCGCCGGCGTGGCGCCGCGCTGCTGCTGATGGGTCTTGTGGCCGCCGCAGTGACCTTGCCATGGCTGGTGCGCAACCAACTCGAATTCGGACGTTTCGCTTTGAGCGGTGGCGATTACGGTGGCCGTTCGCTCACCCAGCGCCTGGCCTATAACGACATGAGTCTGGTCGAGTTCGGCGCAGCTTTTATTTATTGGCTGCCGGATTTTGGCGATTCGCTGGCGCGCAAAATCCTGCCGCCGTCGTCCTATGTGCGCCTCGGCTGGGACAACCCGCGCGGTTTCTATCGCCAGGGCGTGGCGCGCATGCGTGCCGACATGCAGGCAGGCGCAGTCAAAAGCGAAGTGGCAACACTGTTGCGCGAACAAGTGTGGTCTCACCCCATCCGTCATGCACGTGCCACGCTGGCCCTCGCATGGCGCGGCATCTTCATTGGCAAGATATGGGGACTGGTCGCGTGGTTGTGCGCGGCAGCGGCACTGTGGCGCGGCTGGCGCGCGCGTCAGTCCGACTTCCTCTTGCTGTGTGTGCCGGCGTTGTTCCTGTGTCTGTTTCAGGCCGCGGTGTCGGTCAGTATTCCACGCTACAACCTGTTGCTGCTGCCCGTGCTGGCGGTAGCGATGGGCATGCAACTCGAACGCTTTTCGCTACATCGGCGCAAACGCGCCAAGAGCACGACCTGATGGCGGCGCTGGAAATACGCGCCGGCGAACTCGCTGATCTGGCGGCTACTGTGCATTTGATGGCCTTGGGTTTCCCTGCCGCGAATAAATTCTCCACCCAGTTTCTTAACTGGCAGTACTACGACAATCCGGTCGGCGCACCACTCATCTGCAACATCAACGATGGGGCGCAGTTGGTCGGTCATCTCGCGGGTATTCCGGTCGAGGTCACGCTGCGCGGCGTGGCGTGTGTGGTCACGCTGATCATGAATATCGCGGTGCATCCGGCTTTTCGCGGTCGCGGCCTGATTACGACCTTGACCGAGCAGGTCATCGCGATGTCCGCCGCGCGTGGTCATGCTGGTGTGGTCGGCGTCGCCAATCAGCATTCAGTGGCGGCCTTTGAACACAAACTCGGCTTTCAGAATGTCGCCGGCCTCGATGCGTCTATCGAGTGGCTGCCGCAGCGCATCGCGGTGCACGATGCCTTGGCCGGTGTCGAGTTTGTGCGTCGCTGGAGCGATGCGAGTTTGCGCTGGCGCATGAACAATCCGGCCAATCCGCTCAAGGTCATCGGGCAGACCAGCGACAGCCTGATAGTGGAAGGTGCATCGAGCCTGCCACTGCTGCGCGCCCGTGCTGTGATTCCGCGGGCAGGTCTGACCCAGCACGCGATCGCCCAGCGCGTGCCGCGCGCGGCGGTTGTGATCGGACTCACCCCGCCGCACAGCGTGCGACGCCGGCTCGCCGTCACCATCCCGGCGCGGCTGCGCCCATCACCACTGCGCCTCATCTATTTTGATCACGAAAACCGTCATGCGCGACTCGATGCCAAACGCGTGCTGTTCAACTTCCTCGACTTCGACGCGTTCTGAACGGGCTCAAGCGAGGCGCGGCGTCTGCACAAAATCACCACGCGCGATCTGTTCAACGAAGGGCAGTTCACAGCCAGCGGCGAGCAAACGCGCGAGCTTGCCGCGCGTGCCGCGCCGCCGACACCAGAGCAACACACTCACCCACCACGCGGCGTCGCGTATCGGGGTGAAGCTTTCATCGACATCGAAGTCATAGGGATGGCAGTAGGTCCACGGCAATTCTTCCTGCGTGGCACGTGTACGCAGCCATTGAATCAGCGTCAGCGGCAGATACCGCAGATAGAAACCGCCGAGATACGGCAAGCGCCACGGGCCGAGGCTCGCCAGCGGTGCCGGCAGTTCGAGCAGCCCCTCCGGCCAGCGAAACGGTACCGATGGCAGACCTGGGTAGCCGTATAACGGATGGGGCGCGGCCAGCACACTCGACGAATAAACAAAACCGAGCTCTGCCAATATCGCCACCGCCCAGCGCGATGCCGGCGTCAGCGAGAACACGGGCGCACGATAGCCGACGATGGCCTGCCCGGAGATGTCCTGCAATAACTCGCGACCGCGCAGCGTGTCATTACGAAATTGCGCCGGGGTGACCATCGTCAACGGCTTGTGGTCGTAGGAATGCAGTGCCAGTTCATGGCCGTGCGCCGCCACTTCTCGAATCAGAGCGGGCTCGGCAGCCGCCACCTCGCCGACCACAAAAAACGTACCGCGCACACCCAACTGCGCCAGCCACGGCAACAGCTCGCGGGTGATGGCCGGGTAACGCGCTGGCGTATCGCGGCGGGCGCGATGATCTTCCAGATCGAGCGTGAAGGTCAGTGCGCGGTTCATGCCAGGTTTTGACTGTGGCGCGCAGCGATACTGGCGCGGCGCGCTTTCGATTTAGAATGGCGACGAATCTTCATGTCCTGCGCTCCATGACTCAAGTCCATGACTTCGCCCTCTGATCCCTCGCGCATTGCGGTTGTGGTGCCCTGTTATCGCGTTGCCGGGCAGGTGCTGGATGTGCTCGCCGCGATCCCGCCGCTGGTCGACAAAGTATATTGCGTCGACGACGCCTGCCCGGACAAAACGGGCGACCATATTAACGCCCATTGCCACGACCCGCGCGTGGTGGTGCTGCGTCACAGCCGCAACGGTGGCGTGGGCGCAGCAACCATCAGTGGTTATCGCGCAGCGCTCGCCGATGGCATGGACATCGTGGTCAAAATCGATGGCGATGGGCAGATGGACCCGGCCCTGATCCCGCGTTTCGTGCGCCTGCTGCGCGCGGGCGAGGCCGACTACTGCAAGGGCAATCGTTTTCATCGGCCCGAAAGTCTGGCCGGCATGCCGCCGGCGCGCCTGTTCGGCAATGCGGTGCTGTCGTTCCTGACCAAGATCTCCTCGGGCTACTGGCAGATTTTCGATCCGAACAACGGCTATACCGCAATCCATACCAGTGCCTTGCGCCTGTTACCGCTGGAGGCCGTCGATCAGGGTTATTTCTTTGAATCTGACATGTTGTGCCGACTCAATATTGCGCGCGCCGTAGTGCGCGACGTGCCCATGGATGCGGTCTATGGCAACGAGCCGAGCAGCCTGCACATCCATCGCATCGTCACGCAGTTCGCGCTCAAACACCTGCGCAATTTCGCGCGGCGTGTGCTCTACAGTTATTACTTGCGGGATTTTAATCTCGCGTCCATCGAAGCACCGCTAGGCTTGGCCGCGCTGCTGTTTGGCGTGATCTTCGGCGGCGTGCACTGGCTGAATGCGTTTCACGGCGCGCCGTATGCCTCGGCGGGCACCGTGATGGTAGCGGCGTTGCCGGTAATCGTCGGCGTGCAGATGCTGCTGTCCGCCATCAACTACGATGTGCAGAACGTGCCGACCACACCGCTGCAGAAACTGTTTGCCGATGAACGGGTGAACGATGCAGGTGCGGGGCCCGCCTCCACTGAGGGGCCGCCACAGGACACAGAAAAAAGCCGCCTGTAAAAGCCGTCAGGAATTCGGCGATACCTCACCGCGACGCATGAAGCTCGCGGGACCGGGCACTGGCAGCAGTGGCCGTCCGAATGCCGTCAGCCATATCACCGCGATGCCCATGTAAGTCATGAGCAAACCTGCCATGCCTATCAACCACCCGGCAGTCGCTGCGACTAAAGGCCACGGCGCGGCGGATTGCACTGCCGGCACTTGCAGATTCAACGCCGACAGCAACGCGACTGCCACGGCAAACATCAGCATCGCCACAAACAGCAGTGCGCTTTGCGCGGCCATGATGGGAATGTGCGCGACCAGCACCACACCGAGAAAAGCGAATACCCAGCCATTCATGACCAGGGTGAGATGCTCGGGGGCCGGGCCACCGATGGGGAAAGCGAGCAAGGCGTTCGTGCAAGCCGGCGCAGCCCAGAACAGGATGCCAAACACCAGATTCAGACTGCCGCCCACCGAATCGCCGCGACGCAAGGCCACCAGCCCGGTGATCACCTGCACCAGCGCTACCGCCGACAGCCACACCACCAGCACCGCGCCCGAGTCCGGACCGGCTCTGCCAGTCAACGCCACCCACACCGCCGTGGTGCCGGCGCCTATCGAGAACAAGGATGCCGGAGACGCATCAGCCCATTCGAGCACCGGAGAAGACACGGGAGATTCGGACATCACTGCACCTCAGTTCCTTCGATTGCACGTGGTCTGGCCCGCTCGAGTGCAACCACTCGTGATATGCGGCGCGGCGTCGGTGAAGACCCGGGGAGTGTCAACGAAGCCAGTCACGGTCGTCAATCACCACTTCTGACAGGGCGCAAAAGCTGATACCAGCGCTGCGGTCCGCTCGGTGCAGCCGCGCATGATGCAGCGCCTTCAGACCGATGCCTTGCTGCCGCGCCCGAGCAGCGACAGAAGGCACAGCAACAGCGCCCACAAAACCACGTGCACCCCATTGATCAAAAGACGCAGCAACAAGCCGAGCGCGCTGGCCTTGGCGAGCGGCACACCGTAGTGCGTCAGCATCCATGCGAGTCCCGCTTCACCGCTGCCGAAACCGCCGACCGATTGCACCGGCACAATACCGAAATACACATAAGCATTGGCGAGCAGAAAGCTGTCGCCGACCGAAACATGGGTGGCCAGGGTGTAGATCACGGTTGCGACCGCCGCGAGGATGCTCACCCAGCGCAAGACAATCACCACAAACGACAGCAGCACCTGCTTGCGCTCCAACCGATGGCGATACCAGATACGCACGCGCAAAACATGTTCAAGCGCGACGCGCAACCAACGGCGATGAAAGCGTCGATAAAGACGCAACAGCAGCGCGGCGAGCACGCCGAGCAACCGCCCGAGATTCATACACGCCACACCCATCACTGCCAGCACCAGCAGTGCTGCAATCAACACCGGCGCGCCGCCGATGTGGGTGCGCGCGATGACCAGCGACAGCACCAGCATCAGACTGACGATGATGAAGTCCTGCAGGCGATGATAGAAACTCACGAACACCGCACGCGCTACCGGTTGCGCGAGCCAACTGTGCATAAAATATATCCAACCGATATCGCCCAGCCGCGCCGGCAGAATCGAAGACAGCAACATATGCCAGGCAACCACCCGATAAGTGCTGCGCCTCGGCGCACGCGTGATGACCGCCAACCACCAGCCATCGAGCAGCGCGTTGATGCCGATCAGTGCTGCGGTCACCAGCAACAGCCGCAGTGAAATCGCTTGCCAGGCGCTGCGCACAGCGGCGCCGTCCAGGGTCAAGACAAAAAACACCACCATTGCGACGGTGCTGAGTGCCGCTGCCAGCCAGGCATTGCGATGTTCGAGGAAACTGAACAGTCGTGACAGCGAGGTCACCTGCGGTGCCGCTGGCGGCAACTCACTCATGCCGGTGGCGATTTCGCATAGATACGCACCACGATGTCGGCCGGCAGTCGATGCAGCAGGGGGATCAGTAACCAGCAGCCGACAAAGATAAGCGCAGCAAGCGCAACCGGCATGCGTCGTCCTTCGACGATACGCGCCCACAGACCCGGCCGCGCCACACTCGGCAGTTCGAAACTGCGCTGGCATTTGAAGCCATGACGGGCAAACAAGGCGTCGAGCGTAGCCGGGTCGTAATAATAAAGATGAGGACTGACGAAACCGCGTTGCCACAGACGTTCGAGTGGCGCGACGAGTCCGCAACGGGCCAGGCCTTCGGCCAGCCGATAAAAGAAACCGCGACGCGAAGGCGCAGTGATCACCACCAGCCCGCGCTCGCTCAACAGGCCGCCAAGACTGGCCGCCGCCTCGAGTGGTTCGGGCAGGTGTTCGAACACATCGTTGAAGCTCACCACATCAAACGGGCCGACCGGCGCATCGTCAGGAAATCGACCGCTGTGGACATCGAGTCCGCGACCGCGCGCCTTGGCCGCAGTGGCATCATCGGGCTCGAGACCGGCAACGGCGCGACAACGGCGTACTGCCGCATCGAGAAACCACGCCGGCCCACAACCGACATCAAGCAAACGACTCTCACGCAGATCACGCAAGGTCGTAAGCTCGTCCAACAATCGATTCGCGGTTTGCTGGCGCAGGGTCGCCAGCGCAGCGGCGTTGTGTTCATCCCATGCACCTGCGGTGTGAGCGGTGATAGGTTCTTCCGCGAGGCGTGAGACGCGCAAGGCGCAGCGTGGACAACACAGTAGCCAGGCAGTGAGATGCGCAACCAGCGGCGCGCCACAGACCACGCAATCGGGCGTGGCCCGCGTGCCGGCCTCATCCATCATGGAAAATGGAGCAGGCGTTCGCGTGGGTACGGAGCAACCAAGCGCATTGCCGCCACCCCGCTCAAGCCGGGTGCATGCATCCGGCACACCAATGCGCTGGGCCGCGCCGCGTCGCAATTGATGTGCATCGAAAAAAGCATCGCCCCGTTCTCGTCGCTGGAGAGCGCCGCAGTGTAGCGCCGAGGCATCACAGCCACCACTTCAAAGGCAGAGTCAAAACCCCGACCAACACATTTTGAATTGACAGCCCAAGGGCAGCCCACGATAATCCCCGCCCTGCCGTCGCCGGCCGCCCCACGGGGCAAGCCGACCATCCACAGCAGACACGCGCCCGTAGCTCAGCTGGATAGAGTACCTGGCTACGAACTAGGGGGTCGGAGGTTCGAATCCTTCCGGGCGCGCCAAATTCCTTCTCTCATCTCAAGCAGTTACGCAGTTTCCCGCACGCTGCTTTCGCTCTTCTCATCACCGGGTGTGCCAGAAAGTGTGCTAACCACCTCACGAATTCTGGACACGTTGCCGGCGTATTCCGCCAGATGCTCCGCCGACAGATGCGCGTAGCGTTGAACCATCGAGAAGCAGGCCCAGCCCCCAAGCTCTTGCAGCACGTGTAACGGCGTACCGTTCTGCACGTGCCACGAAGCCCAGGTGTGCCGCAGGTCATGCCATCGAAATGACTCGATGCCGACCTCCTTCAGCGCCCGCCGCCAGGCCCGGGTATTGGCCTTATCAATCGGCCGCCCCTGCCAGGTGAACACGCGCTTGTCGTGCTTGCCCGTTTCCTGTCTCAACACCAGCACCGCTTCATTGTTCAGCGGCACGCCAATCGGCTTCTTCGCCTTGGCCTGGTCGGGATGGATCCACGCCATGCGGCGTGTCAGATCAACCTGCGACCATTCCAATCGCGTCACATTCTTCTCGCGCAGCCCCGTGGCCAGCGAGAAGCGCACCAACGCCGCCTGGTGGGGCGGCAAGACGCTCAACAACCGATCAGCTTCCTCACGTTTCAACCAACGGATCCGACGGACAGGGTTGGGCTGTAGCCGGATCGCAGGAACGCGATCTATCCATTCCCAATCCAGTTGCGCCCGGCGCAAGATCACTCGAATGATCTCCAGCAACCGATTGCTGGTGGCCACCGCGACGCCCTCAGCGCGTCGTGCGGCCACTATCTTGTCGAGCAAGGTCCGGTCAATCGCATCGAGGTGCACGTCATAGAGGAAACGATGGACCCATCGCAGATGGATCTTCGAGTCCTCCAGACTCGCGTGCGCCGCTGATTCAACCACCCACCGCTCCACCGCTTCTTGCCAGCGATAGCGCGGACGTTCGCCTAACTTGTGCTGTCGCCAGAGTGCCGCGCGCTTCTGATCTTCGTACTCTTGCGCGGCGCGTCGGTCGGCAGTCCCAGCAGACTCGCGTATCTGCTCGCCGTTGGGGGCCGTGAATCGCACCCACCAGTAACTCGACTTCTTTCGCCTAAAAAGTGCCATAAGGTCGCCTCCTTCGTGCTCCCTTGCGGCACCTGCCGAGATGAACCGTACAGCGACCTTAAGTACTCGGCAAGATCGGCTTCCAGGAAGCACCAGAGCTTGCCGGGCTTGGCGCCGGGCAGGCGGCCAGCCTTCGCCAGGCGGCGCACGGTTTGGGGGTGCATCTTCAAGAATTTAGCCGCTTCCTTGAGGTCCAGGGTGTTCATTTCGTGGGGAGCTATTCCTTGGTCAATCTCGTTGGTGGGTGGGGGTTATCGCCCGAGGTAGGCGGCCGTGATCTGCTCGCGTTCGTGGCCGAGTTCGCGGCTGATCTCGAGTCGGGCGGCGGTATCTCGGACCTTCTGGTCGCGGCTCAGCATTTTCGAAGTCGGGCCGCCCGCCACTGGACACAGCCAGCCGGTCAATTCCACGTAACGCTGCTGGGCGTAGGCATGCCGAAGGCCATGCATACCGCTCAGGCCGGCGCGAATAGTCTGGCCTTCGTACACGCGCAGTTGGTTGATGTAGTTACGACCAGGGGGAATGAGTGCCCCACGGCCGACCAGCGCATGCGCCCGATCCAGCACCGCGCGCTGCTCGAGGGTGCGAATCGGGATCTCGCGCGCCTTGCCACCTTTGGTCCAACTGGCTTTCAAGACCAGACGGTCGCCCTGATCGGCGATGGTCGGACTCATCTTGATGGCTTCTTCGCGACGCAGACCAAAAGCCTGCTGCAGCTCCAATGACATCCGCACATGGGCGTCGCGCACCTTGTCTAGAGCGGTTTCCGAGACACTCTTTGCTTTGGACTCCTCGACCACCAGTTTGCGGTCGGGGATCCCGTAATGTTCATTCGACCGCGCAATCACGTTCTGCCGATTGACCTTCGCGGCCCACCAGCGCAACGCCGACATTCGATTTTTGATCGTGCCTGCCGACAAGCCTTCAGTCAGCCAACGCTTGGTCAGACCATCGACATGCTTGGGTTTCAGCATGTGCGTCGTCATCTTCCGATAGCCCATCCCATGTAACTGCTCAGCGCAGAGCTGCAGGACCTTGGCCCGTTGGGCCTGGGTTCCGTAGCTCCCATCCCGATTGTTCTCGCATAACTGTTTCAGTTGGTAGTTGAGGTCATGCACGTGTTTCACCTTCCTGGTAAGTTTTGATGACCGCCCGAGTGGCCGTAGCCTGTCGGGACCGCTTACGCGGTATGGTCAGGGGACACGACTCCCCAAAGCCCTCAATGTGCCGGTCTCCGGCGGCATGGGAGATCTTCTTGGAAGATCTGATCCACACCATTCCAACGCTCCCGTTGCGGGACAAGTAATCAAGACAACGTGACAAGCGCCACGCTTAGATAGACACGGGTTGAAGGAACCCGACGAGTCGAAGGAGCGAATGAATGGGCGACGACCCGAGCTACTGCACATTCATTTCGCTGGTTGGTTTAGACGAACGACAAGCGTTCGCCAGGGGCAAGATCATCAGCCTTTCGACTGCCGCACCAATCTCAGATCTCTCTGGTGCTGTTTGCCGCGATAAGCGTCGTGGCCACGCTTCGGTGGAGAAAATATTAGCGAAATAAAATAAAAATGCACGCGATAAATAAAAATTATTTTCAGCGATTTATGCCTATTTTCTCCGAGGAAAGTGCATGCCGTAGCAATACGTAGCACCTCGTATCACACTGGATCTTATTGGCTCACTTTGACTCACAAAAATTCACTTTGAATCACGTTAGA
>CAMCBY010000111.1 GCA_945873015.1 Klebsiella pneumoniae | reverse complement strand
GTTCGCCCTCGTCACCTATCTCGCCATCTATCTGAAAGAAACCCAGGGCATCGCCATCACCACCTCGGCGAAGCTTCTGGTGCTGGCACAGATAGCCGGCGCCGCCGGACGTGTGTTGTGGGGTGCTGCCAGCGACCGGCTGTTTCATCATCGCCGCCGGCCGGCGCTGATTCTGCCGATTGGCCTGTCCGCGCTCGGCGCGCTGACGTTGGGCTGGCTGCCGCACGGCACACCCTTGTGGGCAATCGCCCTCGTCGTCACCTTGCATGCGTTCTGCGCGCTCGGCTGGCACAGCAACTGGATAGCACTGGTGGCCGAGGTCGCCGGCCCGGAGCGCCAGGGCCGCACGGTCGGGGTGGCGATGTCACTCATGTATCCCGGCATCATCGTATTGCCGCCGCTGTTCGGACTGTACGTCGACACCACCCATTCCTGGACCGGCGCATGGACCGGTCTCGCCGTTGTGCTGGCGCTCGCCACCGCCTTGATCCTGCCGGTAGCAGAAGGCAGCGTGGCGCAACGTAATTGACAACTAAACACCGCTAGAGAGGAGCATCCCATGTGGTCTTTCGCCACCGATCCCGATTTTCAAGAACAACTCGACTGGATAGATCATTTCGTCAAACATGAGGTCGAGCCACTCGATCATCTGCTTGGCAGTCAGTGGAACATTCACGACCCGCGTTTCAAGAAACTGGTGCGGCCACTGCAGGCCAAGGTCCGTGCGCGCGGTTTGTGGGCCTGTCATCTCGGCCCGGAACTCGGCGGCAAAGGTTATGGCCAGTTGAAGCTGGCCTTGATGAACGAATTGTTTGGCCGCTCACGCTTTGGACCGATAGTGTTCGGTGCGCAGGCACCCGACACCGGTAACGCTGAAATTCTCGCCCACTACGGCACGCCAGAGCAGAAGAAGCAGTTCCTGGAGCCGCTGCTCGCCAATGAAATCGTGTCGTGTTTTTCCATGACCGAGCCGCAAGGCGGCGCCGACCCGCTGGTGTTCACCACCCGCGCGGTGCCGGATGGCGACGAATGGGTGATCGATGGTGAGAAATGGTTTTCGTCCAACGCCCGTTACGCCGCGTTCTTCATCGTCATGGCGGTCACCGACCCGGACGCCGCGCCGTACAAACGTATGTCGATGTTCATCGTGCCGGCCGACACCGCCGGCGTCGAGATCAAACGCAATCTGACTTTTTATGGCGAGCCCGAGGCGACCCACGCCTACATGGCCTACAAGGGCGTGCGGGTGCCGAAGGAGAATATGCTCGGCGGGCGCGGCGACGCCTTCGTGGTCGCGCAGGTGCGTCTCGGCGGTGGCCGTCTGCATCACGCCATGCGCACCGTCGCCCAGGCGCGGCGCGCGCTGGAAATGATGTGCGAACGCGCGCTGTCACGCACCACCAAGGGCGAACTGCTGGCGCGTAAACAGATGGTGCAGGAAAAAATCGCCGATTCGTGGGTGCAATTGCGCCAGTTCCGGTTGCTGGTGCTGGAGACCGCATGGCTGTGCGATCAAGGCCATGACTACAAGGCGGTACGCAAGAATATCGCGGCGGTGAAGGCGGTCATGCCCAAGGTCCTGCACGATATTTCCGAACGCGCCCTGCACCTGCACGGCTCGCTCGGCCTGTCGACAGAAATGCCGTTTACCGACTGGCTGGTCAACTCCTATCACGTCGGTCTGGCCGATGGCCCCACCGAGGTGCACAAGATCACCGTCGCACGCGAAGTATTAAAGGAATACGAGGGCACCACCAAGTTGTTCCCCGACTATCACGGCCTCAACGAGATGGAACGGGCGCACGATCTGTACGATGAGTTGCTGGGTGACCTCGAGGGCTAAGGCGCGTCCTGCAGGTGCGAATTGATTGAGTGTAGGTCTGAAACTGATATCACAAATCAACCGCTTGATAGTCCTGAGCGGAATTCAGGCAACAAACTGAGTTGGTGACTAGCCGGTAGCGGTATTGAGTGCACTATCGCACCGGTGGGTCGTCCAGATCATTGTGGGTCAGACTTCAGTCTGACACTGTCGAGACGGCCTGGCGCCACCCATCACGCACGAATGTCAGACTGAAGTCTGACCCACAGAAGATCAGTTCACGCCACCTGCTGCTGTTGCCACCACCGCCGCACCGAGGCATTCACTTCGGCTGAATGAAAACGCGCGACCTTGTTGCTCGGCGCGAGTGCCTCTTCATAAAAGAACGCCGGCAATTCGTCGTCGGCTTCGGTAAAACCTGCCGCCAGGTTGAACTCGGCTTCATAACGCAGGGTCTGGCGGCCGATTTCGCGAAACCAGTCGGCGCTGAAACCCGTGCCACAGGCATCGTTGATGGCGCCGACCACCATCTCGATATTGGCGTTGGTGACGGAACGGCCGAACACACATAAGCCCAGCGAATCGGCGCTTGCGCACAGGGTCTGCATCTCCATGCTGACGTCCACCAGTTCGTCGACATTCTTGCCACTGCACTCGAATTTCGGCGCATTGCCGGTGGTGTGATCGGCGCCTTGCGCAGTGACCATCATCGAAATGCCTGTCACTTCGATGACGCGCGGATCGTAAGCGCTGATGCCCTGTTTCTTGATCACCGGGCAACGCGCAACTTTGTAATGCGCACCGACCGCCGCAGTGCCCTGCGCCCATAATTTGCCGTCGGCACTGCCGGCGCGCAGTTCGGCCATCACCCGCGTCAGGAATGCTACGTCACCGAAAGGCGCGAGACCGGCATCGAGCAGCACGCCCATCATGGCGCCGGTCTCGATGGTATCGATACCAAGATCGTTGGCGTGCCAGTTGAGGCGCGCGAGATCGTCCGGATCAGTCAAGCCGCAATTGGTGCCCATGAGACCGAGGGTTTCGTATTCGACCGGCGAGACGATTTCCTTGCCGTCAGCGTCGGCATAGACATTACTGCATTCGATGAGGCAGCCCGGCATGCAGGCATGGGAGGTCTCGCCACCGCGTTCGAGGTTCTGCGCGCGGATAAAATCGCCGCCCATCTTCAACACACCGTTGGCGATATCGACCTGCCGGCCCGAGCTGAAATTGTTCACCGGCAAACCACCCACGTGGTTGGTGTAATCGGCCATCATCGCCGTGCCGTAATCCTTCAACACATTGATGGCTTCATCGGCTTTGAGTTTGGCGCCGTACTCCTTGATGCTGCTCAACACTTTTTTGCGGTCGTGGAAGGTCGGCATGCGGTCGAGGTCGAGCACGATGGCTTTCAATTTTTTGACGCCCATCACTGCGCCAACACCGCCGCGCGCGGCGAGGCGTGCGGGTCGTTTGTCAGTGTCGCTCATCGAAATGCCGGCCAGCAGCCCGCCATATTCCCCGACCGGGCCACAGATAGCGACGCTGACTTTCTGGCCATAGACCTCATGCAGCATCGCGGCGGTCTCGAACGTGCCGCGGCCGAGATAGGGTGCGGCGCTGGCGAATTCCACCGTGCCGTCCTTCTTCAGGTACATCACACTCCACTCTTGGCAGCCACCATAGAGGGTGAAACCGGCGATGGAGAGCTGGCCCATGGCGAGGCCGAACGAGCCGCCGGCATTGGCTTCCTTGATGCCGCCGGTGAGCGGACTCTTGCAGCCGACGCTGGTGCGATTGGCATTGGACCAGTTGCTGCCGGCAAACGGACCCGCGGAGAAGATCAGCGGGTTATCAGGGCTCATCGCATCGACAGTGGCCGCGCCGAGCTCGAGCAAGGTCTTGGCAATGAAGTAGCGACCCGCGTGGGCGACCTGCTCACCGCTGAAGGCCTCTTCGCGCACCTGGCCCTTGTTCAAATCGATGTGGAGATATTTGCGCACGAGGCCCCCTTGGCAAGACTTTGCATATTTGGACCCAGTATATCGGCAGCCACGGCGATTGCCGCCATTGCCATGACCAGGGTGGGGCGAGTGTCATGAAGATTCATCGCGGGACAGCGCACCAGGTGCCTGTGCCCGCGATGTAAGCGCGTCTCAGTCGTCGTCGATGGCTTTACGCAACTCGACGGGCGCCACCATGCGGCGACGCATACGCAGATTGAGCAACTCCACAATCACCGAGAACGCCATCGAAAAGTAGATGTAGCCCTTGGGAATATGAAAGTCGAGGCCCTCGCCGATCAGCGCCATGCCGATCATCACCAGAAAACTCAGGGCCAATACCTTGATAGTGGGATGGTTATCGACAAAATCGGATATCGGGCCCGACGCCACCATCATCACTGCCACCGCGATCACGATGGCTGCAACCATGATTTCAATGTCGCTGGCGAGACCGACGGCGGTGATCACCGAGTCGAGCGAGAAGACGATGTCGAGGATGCCGATCTGAATGATGGTGCCCAGGAAGTTGGCGTGGCCACCGCCCGGTTTGCCGGCTTCTTCGGCGCCTTCCAGCGCCTGATGGATTTCCAGCGTGGCCTTGGCGAGCAGGAACAGGCCGCCACCGAGAAGAATGAAGTCGCGACCCGACAGCTCGGCGCCAAACACCGTCAGCAGTGTGGTTTTGAGCTTCATTATCCAGGTCAGCGCCAGCAGCAGCAGAATGCGTGTGCCCATCGCAAGACCGAGGCCGATGATGCGGCCGCGTTTGCGCTGTTCCGGCGGCAGGCGCCCGACCAGAATGGCGATGAAGATGATGTTGTCGATGCCGAGCACGATTTCGAGAAACGTAAGGGTGGCGAGGGCCACCCAGGCTTCCGGTGAAGACAACCATTCCATCGCTTATTTAAACCTCAGTGTTCGGCGCCAATCGCGCTCGAATCAGATCACACACTTCACGCACCGCGCCGGCACCACCGCCGTCGCGACACACATAATTGACCGCACGCCGCACTTCGGGCACCGCATCGGCCGGACAGCACGACAGGCCGACAACGCGCAGACCATCGAGGTCGTTCACATCGTCGCCGATATAGGCCATCTGCGCGAGACCCACACCAAACTGCGGCGCATATTCGTGCAACCACGCGAGTTTGTTTTTCACGCCCGGGAAATAATCAGTGATACCGAGCTTGCGCATGCGCGCCCGCACCACTGCGCTGGTCTCGGCCGTCACCACACACACCCGCACGCCGGCGTCGCGCAACATGAGCATGCCCTTGGCGTCGCGCGTATCGAATTTCTTCAGCGCCTCGCCACGCCCGTCGAAATACATACCGGCATCGGTCAGGGTGCCGTCCACATCCACCACCAGCAGACGGATATCGGTGACAGCCGCAATCCGCGGCTTGAGCAGCGCCTCAACCAGCGGCCAGTCGGCGGGCTCGTCGAGTTCGGCCGCACATTCTTCATGCATGACGTGGACCCCGATGCGGCCACCGAGACGCACGCCGGTCGCGTCGAGCAGCTGCCGGCGGGTGAAATAAAACGCGCCGTTCTCCATCACCGTGCCGGCGAAATCCTGACGGCGCGGGCGCCGCGCGGGATCGTAATTGAGCGCCTGCCCGTCGTGTCGCCAGAAGAACCGTTTCAGTTCCACGCCGGTCAGCAGGGAGTCGAGTTGCTCAACTTCAAAACGCGCGCGTGCGGCGCGAAAATCCTCGGCGCGGGTCAGGGGTGAAGTGGCCTGGATGAGACTCAGCACATCACACTCGAGCTTGGCGCACAGTTCCAGCATCACCGCTTCGCTGCTCGCGGTATCGGTGGCATTAGCCGGGTCGCGGTCCACCACTTCGATACGGGCGCCATAACGCGCTTCGGCATCGGCGCGAATCGCGGCATCGTCGGAAGCGACATAGATGGCATCGAAGCAGCCTGAATCGAGCGCCGCCTCGAGACTCCACGTATACAGCGGGCGGCCGGCGATGGCGCGCAGGTTCTTGCCCGGAATGGACTTTGAGCCGCCGCGCAAAGGCAGCAAGGCGACCCAGCGCATCAGCGCAGATGGACGCCAGGCAGGCGTTTGAGTTTGGCGCGCTGCGGCGCTTCGACATCGAGAATCGCGCTCGGTTTGTAGGTCAGCGCGGTCGCCACCGCACGCACGTCGCGCACCAGCTTGCGCAACCCGTCGGGCTCGAGCGAGGCCGGGTGGTCGGTGCCCTTCCAGGTGCGGTCGAGGGTGAAATGGCGCTCGACCCAATGCGCACCAAGCGTAATGGCGGCGACATCGACGGCAATGCCTAAGTGATGGCCGGAAAAACCGATGTCCTTGACGCGCTCGGCGTACAAATCGCGCAGCCGCGTGATCTCCAGCAGGCATACCTGCGCGAACGGTACCGGATAACCCGAGGTGCAGGCATACAGCACCACGCGCTGGTGCACATCGAGGCGTTCCAGCAGGCACACCACCTCTTCCTGTTCGGCGGGAGTGGTCATGCCGAGGGAGATATGAATCTCGCCGGCGTATTCGCGGGCCAGGAATTCCAGCATCTCGAAATTGAGATTACACGCCGACGGCACCTTCAGCATGGCCGGATTCAGCGCCGCCATTTCCTGCGCCGAGGTGATATCCCATACCGAGGTCGAATAACCGATGCCGAATTCCTCGCACCAGCGTATGAGCTGGCGGTGCTGATCGGGGTCGAATTCGAGGAATTCGCGATGCGCGCCGTAGGTCTCGCCATAACTGTTGGCGGGATTGGGATGCGGCGCGTGGTATTCCTCTTCCGTCAGCAACTCGCGATTGCAGCGCTTCTGGAACTTGACGAAATCGGCCTTGGCAAAACGCGCCGCCGATTCGATCAAGTCACGGGCGATGGCCATCTCGCCTTTGTGGTTGCAGCCGATTTCGGCGATGACGCGGGGAAACAGTTGCTGGCTCATTGCCATGCTCCTTCAGTCTTGCGGGCGCGACTCAAGTCGCTGCGCGGGCCGGCGACGCGCCGGCGCGGGTGGCGGCGTCGAGATCATGAATACGAAACACGTAGGGTGACAGAGCCTCGGCCCGCACACTACCAAAACGCCCAAGCTCAGCGCCGAAACGCGCGATACGGGCATTCAGTTCGGGCACGGTCACACCCGGAAATCGATGCGCATGGTAGGCGGCACTGTTGCGGTGGTTGGGCCTCATGCCGTTGACGCGCTTGACCAAGGTGCGAATGTTACCGGTCAGCCACGCGCGGAGCCAGGGTAACAGCGCCGGGCGCGCCGGGGCGCGGGTGCCATAACCGCTCGCGACCAGCACATCCAGCACCCGATCGCAGGCCAGCGGACCGTGGGTGGCCGCCAGATGGCGCTCGAACAAACGCTCGCGCACGTCGGCATCGACCAGGCCGCGACTGCCGACGAGAATTTCGTCCAGCATGACGCGCACCTCTTGCGGGCTCGACGCACAATGGCTCAAGCCGTTCGGCAGATGGTAATCAAAGGTCGCGGACCTGACCGGCATGTAGCTGACCGCCGGCGTGTCGAGCACGCTGGCCTCGACCGCGGTGGTGCAGCCGTTATGCAGCAATACCTTGGCCGCCATCAGCCACGGCACGACATTGCCGTGGTGAGCCACCACCACTTGCGGACAGTCGCTCAGGATCTCGCGCCACACGTCGTGGTTCTCCGAAGGGTGGGGCCGCAACACGATGCGCTGCGCGGGGAACCACGCGGCGAGTTGCGGCAGCAAGGCCCGGAAATGATCATAAATAGCCTGTTGGTGGTCGGCCATGCCGCGCGCAAACTCGACGCTCATGCCGCGCCCGGTGCGACTGACCTGCACCTGACCATGGGCGTCCCGTTCGATGAGATTGAGCGCCGGTACAAAATTGTTCACGAACGAAAAATTGGTATTGACCAGGATAAAGTCACCGTAGCGCTGCTTTAAATCCGCCACTTCCGGTGCGAAATAGCCGCGCACTTCGGGACGTAATTGGTCAATGCGCGGGTTACCGGTCACATGCACCGGCACACCGCTGTAACCGGGATAACTGACAAAGAACTCGGCATCATCGCGGCCCCACGCGAACAGCTGGTCAATGACTTTGAAGGTGTCCTCGGAATAGCGCCACGCGTAATACTCCGGTGAGGCGTAGCGGACCAGACTCTCTTCGTCCCAGGCCACGATGTCGTGGCCTAAACCACGGATGATGTTGAGCATGAGTTTGCTCAGCGAGCGCATGCTCTTGGCCAGAAACAGTCCGCGCGGCAGCGAGGGCATCGCAAAATTGATGTAAGTGCGCGAGCCGATGATGACGGGAAAACCGCGCTCGGCCGCGACGCAGGCGAGCAGCAGCTTGGCGTCGAGTTCCCGCACCTGGTTCTCTACCGGGATGATGAGGGTCGATGGGCTGACCGTCATGAGCGTGATTGATATCTGGGCATAGTCGCGGAACGCAGCACCGCGAGGCGCGGCGTCGAAGGCGCGCAGTTGACCTCAATTACCGCCGCTTGGCAACCGCCGGCACGCCGTCGCGGCCTCTTGGAAGCTGTGCCATCATCGACCACCCAGCACGACAGGACTGCGCCCCATGAGCGACAAGACACCCGCAGACAACGACCAGGCCAGCTATTGGAACGAGGAAGGCGGCGCGCGTTGGGTGCGTCACATCGACGGCGTGGAAGCGATGCTCGAACCCTTGAGCGCGCGCCTGCTCGAACGGGTCGCAGCGGCCGGAGCTGAGCGGGTGCTGGATATAGGCTGCGGCGGGGGTATTACCAGCGCCGCACTTGCGCGCGCAGTCGGCGAGCGCGGCCATGTCACCGGTCTCGACGTCTCCAAGGTCATCCTCGAAGTTGCACGCAGCCGTTACGCGGGCGTCGCCAACCTCGAATTCCTGCTCGCCGACGCCGCTGTGCATGCTTTTGCCCCCGGCAGTTACGATGTGCTGACCTCACGCTTCGGCGTGATGTTCTTTCCCGATCCGCACGCGGCCTTCGCCAATCTGCGCCGTGCGCTGAAAGCGGGTGCGCGGCTGTGTTTCCTGTGCTGGCGCGGACTCAACGAAAACCCGTGGATGGGCCTCGCCGCCAGTGCAGCCTTCACCGTGCTGCCGGCACCGGCCAAACCCGAACCGGGCGCGCCGGGGCCGTTCTCGTTTGCCAAACGCGAGCGGGTGACGGACATCCTCACCCGCGCAGGTTTCAGTGGCATCGAGTTTGAAGCGGTCGATCGACCCATCGACCTCGGCAGTCTGGATGAAGCGATGGATTGGCTGACCAATATGGGCCCGGCGGCCCAACCGCTGCGCGAAGCCAATGACGACGACCGCGCCGCCGCGCTGGACGCGATGCGTGAAGCGCTCGGCAATGCCGAACGCGATGGGCGGGTGGTGTTGAATGGCGCGACGTGGGTGGTTGTCGCGCGTAGTGGTTGATTTGTGGGTCAGACTTCAGTCTGACACTCAGGGCGCATCACCGAGTTGAACATCGCTACTCGGTGACAAGGAATGTCAGACTGAAGTCTGACCCACAATATCGATGTCCCTGTCCTACCGCGCCAGCGGCCCGCGCACCAGTTGCCCGGGCAGATTGCCGGTCGGGATGTTGTTCTCGAGCAGCACTTCACCATTAACGATGGAGGCACTGATGCCGCGCGCGGTCTGCTTCAAACGCTGCGCGCCGGCCGGCAGATCGTTGACCAGCTCCGGCATGTTCTGATTGATGGTGTCCGGGTCGAAGATCACCAGATCTGCGTTGAGGCCTTCGCGCACCAGGCCACGGTCATACAGCCCCCAGGCGGTGGCGGTATCGTGGGTGATGAGGCGCACCGCTTCTTCCAGGCTGAAAGCCTGCTTGTCACGCACCCAGTGACTCAAGAGATGGGTCTGCAGCGATGAATCCATGATCTGCGCAACGTGGGCGCCCGAATCGGAGAACGTCACCACACTGCGTGGGTGCTTCATCATGGTCAGCACGTGATCCTGATCTTCGTTGGCGAGCGGCTGACGGAAGAACGCATTGCCATTGGTTTCGATGGCAATGTCGATCATCGCCTCGGCGCCACTCACACCGCGCTCGCGCGCGACCTCTGACATCAGCAGTTCGTCGCCGATGCCGCGCATGTAATAGAACCAGTCCCATTCCGGCGGACGCGCTTCGGCACCGACGATCTCC
>CAMCBY010000110.1 GCA_945873015.1 Klebsiella pneumoniae | reverse complement strand
ATGTAGCGCTGGCCGTCGAGTGTGACGCGGGTGCGTAAATCGGCCGGCTGGTTGGCGGCCGGCCCCAGGACCGACAGCGCATGACGCAACTGGCGCGTGCCATCCATGGTGGTGCGCTCGACGCGATACTGCCATTGGCTGCCGGGCGTGAGGGGAAAATAGCCGCCGTCGTGGCCACCCTTGCCACATGCGCTCAACATCGCGAGCAGCAGCAACATGCACAGACGCGCGATGAGTGGGTGGCGTGCGATAAGGTTCGACATGACGCGGCATGTTAAATGAAAGCGGGCGTCGCTCGCATACCCATCACGGGCGCGTCTTAATCTTCCACTGCGATGACAGGTCTAGTAGTATTCGCGCGTCCGCGCGCACCGGCTCTGCGAGTCGCGGGCGGACCACGGTCGCCGGTATGGGGTACCGGGCGGCGCACGAAGTGTGCGAGGTCGCGTGGCGATGAGCGTGCCCTCGATGGCCGCGCAGCCACGCCGTCACACCGGCGCGAAATGCGCCAGTCAGATGAAACAACCTAAGTCGATCGTGGCGCTGCCGTGGTCGCTACCGTCGCTGGCGTCTGCGTCAGCAGAAGGGGAACCAGATGAATTTGCGAAAGAGCTCGGTCCTTACCGCCGTCCTGCTGCTGGCCGGCTCCGCCAGTGCATTCGCCGAAGGCGACGCAGCGGTTGGCCGCAAGAAGGCTGAAACCTGCCTCGGCTGCCATGCCGTGCCGGGCTATTTCAATGTCTACCCCAGCTATCACGTACCGAAGCTCGGTGGTCAGAGCGGCAAGTACATTGAATCGGCGCTCAAGCAGTATCGCGATGGCGGACGACAGCACGACACCATGCGTGCGAACGCGTCGGGTCTGAGTGACCAGGACATGGCCGATATCGGCGCTTACATCGAAAGCTACCGCAAGTAGTCGGTTACCAGGTCGCCGGAGAGAAATACCCATGAACACCAAAACGATTTCCGCCTTCGTCTGTGCGCTCGGCCTGGCCGCGTTCACCACCCTGGTCAGCGCCGAACAGGCTGCTGCGCCGGCCGCCAATGGCATGAGTTATGACGACAAGCTCAAGGCCTGTGGCGCCTGCCACGGCGAAAACGGTGACAAACCCCTCGCCCCTGACTATCCGGTTCTGGCTGGCCAGCACCCGGATTACATCGTGCAGGCCCTCAAGCACTATCGCGATGGCCGTCGCAACCATCCGATCATGGCGATGCAGGTCAAGGCGCTCGGTCTGACCGACGAAGATATGCTCAAACTTGGCCAGCACTTCGGCGCGCAAGCGGGCTTGCAGACGCTGAACACCAAATAACGTTTACCGGCCGTCGCGTCTTGCGGCGGCCGTCCCTTCGGAGGTGCGAATTCGTTCGCACACCGGATACCGTCTGCCGCGCTCCCTGCGGCATGAATGTGCGAATGATGAGCCTGCCTAGAGTGCGCCAATGACGCCGTCGCGTCGCAGTGCCTCACGCTGTTCTGCGCTTACCCCGAGTTCTGCCAATAGCGTGTCGGTATGCTCGCCGAGTCGCGGCGCCCCGCTGCGTATGTCGCTTGGTGTGTGCGAGAAACGCGCGGGTGGGCGCGCCTGACGCAAGGTGCCGGCCTGCGGGTGTTCGGTGAGTTGTAAAAGCTCATTGGCCGCCACCTGCGGGTGGCGAATCATTTCGTTGCGGGTCAGCACCGGTGCGCAGGGCACACTCTCGGCTTCGAGGCGCGCCAGCCATTCGTGCGCCGGTCTTGCCAGCAAACGCTCCTGGATGAGTGCAAGCCGCGCATCGATATTGCGGTCGCGCAGGGCGGGTGTCGCAAAGCGCGGGTCGTCCAGCCACTGCGGTGTTTCGAGCGCGCGGCACAGCGCGCGCCATTCCTTGTCCGACATCACCGCGACGCTCAGGTAGCCGTCGGCCGTTTCATAAATGAGATCGATGAAACTGGCCGCTGACTGTTGCGGTATCGATTCGCCGACCAAGGTCTGGCTGCCCATGTCGGACTGCCATAGAAACGCGACGATGGCGTCGAGCATCGCCACCCGCACATGCTGGCCGATACCGTCACGAGTGCGCGCCAGCAGCGCGGCAGTGATGGCTTGCGCGGCGACCAGCGCACTGACCTTGTCCGGCACGATGGTGCGCACCAGACGCGGCCGCGCGTCATCTGAACCTGCCTGCACGGTGGCAAGTCCCGACAGCGCCTGGATCAAAGGGTCGTATACCGGTCGCGAAGCATAGGGCCCTTCGAAACCAAAGCCGGCGATCGAGACATAGACGATGTCAGCACGCACAGCGCGCACCACATCCTCGCCCAAACCCATACGCTCGATGACACCGGGCCGGAAGTTCTGCACGAACACATCGGCGCTGCGTACCAGTTCGAGCAGCAGTTCCACACCGCGCCGGTCTTTCAAATCGAGTGCCAGCGAACGTTTGTTGCGGTTGTTGTTGAGAAACGCCGCCGAAAAATCACCGCGTCGATTGCCGGCGCGACGTACATAGTCGCCACCGTCCGGGTTCTCGACCTTGATCACTTCCGCGCCCTGGTCGGCCAGCATCATGGTCGCGAGCGGGCCGGAGATCATGGAAGTGAGATCAACAATACGAAAGCCGTGCAGGGGGCCGGGCATGACAGCGGTGCTCCTCGGTCGCGATGGTGCTGGGCGCTATCGAACCGCAGCAAGGTGCCCGACGGCAAGCGGCACGTGCGTATTGCGTGTGCTCGGGGCGGCTATCTTCCGGGCGGGTGATGGGCGATCATCGCCGCTCCTTCCGCTCGAACAGGAGTTCGTCATGTTGCATCGTTCCCTTTCTCGAATTGCGCTCAGCGCGGTTGTCGCATTCAGTGCCTTACCGCTTGTGACCCAGGCTGGCGCATTGACCGATCTGCTGGTCGCCAAGGTCGGCGTGACGCAACCCCAGGCCGATGGCGGCGCGGGTTCGATATTCAAGCTCGCACGGGCGCAGATGACGCCTGAGAATTTTCAGAAGTTGAGCACAGTGGTGCCGGGCATGGGCGGTTATTTGAGCGCGGCGCCGGCGTTTTTGCCGGGTGAGCAGCCGGCGGCGATGCCGGGCGCAGCGCCGACCAGCGGGCTTGGTCAGACGGCCGCCTTGGCCGGTATGGCGGCCGGTGGTGGTTCGAAGGCGGGCACTTTGGCCGCGGTGGCCGGTGGTGGTTCGTCGGTGGGGGCATTAGCGGCAGCGGCGGGCGGTCGTACCGGCACCGGTGCCCTGGCTGCCGCAGCGAGCGGAGGCTCGCCTGCCGGCACACTCGCGGCCGCCGCAGGCGGCGGGTCAGCCACGGGTGCTTTGGCCGCCGCAGCATTGGGGCAACCGGTCTCACCGACGGAGGCTCTGAAGGGCGCGGCGCGCAACAAACTTGCGGCCTCGGTCGGCGCTGCGGTGCCAGGCGCTCAAGGCGGCTTGGCCGGCGTTGCGGCGGGCGCCGTGCCGGGTGCGCAGGGCGGGCTCGCCGGTGTCGCAGCCGGTGCACTGGCCGGCAACGCGGGAGGTATGTCGGCTGGTGGTCTGTCCGCGGGCGGCGCAGCGGGTGCCTTGCTGGCCGGCACCGCGCTTGGCGACAAGCTGCAGGCCGCCCAGGCGCTCGCGCCGGCCTTCCAGGCGCTCGGCATGAATCAGACCGCGGTCGCGCAGTTTCTGCCGATTGTGGTCGGTTATGTGAAGTCGGTGGGCGGCAAGTCCTCGTCGAAACTGTTGACCCAAGCGCTCGGTCTGTAAAGTGCGCGCGCAACGCTGTCGGGTATTCGAACAGCGTTGCGAACTTTTCCCTGCATTGGCGTTGCTGCGGCAAGGCGGGCACGGCAGACTGTCGCCCTCGCGTCGACGCGTACGCAGGCCTCGCCACGCAGCGGCGAACCGCCACCAGCCTTGTTGACGAGATGCGGAGGGGAGCCGCGTGACGATGGGGGAGCTCAAACAATTGCGACGTGGCGGCGGGGTGCGCGAAGACGCGCCGCGCAATTATGTGCGCGTGACCCGCGCTGACCATCGCGGTTATACCGAATTTCAATTCGCCATCGGCGACCCTGATCTTTATCTCGAAATGACGCTGCCGCCGGCCGCGTTCGCCGAATTCTGTGCGCGCCACAACGTGCTGCATCTGACCCCAGCCCAAGCCGACGCGGTCGATATCGCGGCGCGGCGGTGGCACGGTGGGGCCGATTCCGAGGACCCAAGCTGTGACGATTGATCTCAAGACCACCCATATAGAGCCGCTGCGTCGCACTTTCGATCACATCGCCGACAAGCTCGGCGGCGACAAACCCGCGACACGTTATCAGGAAGCAGTGTGGGGCCTGCAGCCGATGGTGAACTTTCACTACCGGCCAACCTGGGACCATAGCCACACGCTCTACGACCCGACGCGCACGGCGGTGGTGATGCGCGATTTCGATGATCTCATCGATCCGCGCCAGTATTACTACGGTACCTGGACGCTGCAGCGTGGTCGTCAGCAGGATTCGCAGGAAAGGAATTTCGAGTTCGTCGAGAAGCGTGGCCTGCTTGCGGCCCTCGATACGAGCTGGCGCGACAAACTCACGCGCTTCGTTTTGCCCATGCGTCATGTTGCGTGGGCCGCCAATACCAATAATTCCTATATCTGTGCCTACGGTTATGGCGGACCGGTGACCTCGGCCGCCGCCATGCACATGATGGACGAGCTCGGTGTCGCGCAGTATTTGAGCCGTGCTGGTCTGGTGCTGGGCGATAACGATCCGGCGCTGCTCGACGTCGCCAAGGCCGCGTGGATGAGTGACGTGATGTGGCAGCCGATGCGGCGGCTGGTCGAGACTTCGATGGTGACACGCGACTGGTTTGAGTTGTTCGTTCTGCAGAACCTCATCATCGACGGCATGGTGCATCCGCTGGTATTCGAGCGTTTCGACGCACGTTTCATCAAACATGGCGGCGCGGCATTCTCCATGTTGTCGGAGTTCATGGTCGACTGGTACGCCGAATCGAGTCGCTGGGTAGATGCGGTGTTAAAAACCGCCGCGGCAGAATCGCCGCACAATCGTGTCCTGCTCGAGGGCTGGATCAGGCAGTGGCTGGCTGAGGTCGGCACCGCACTCACACCGCTTGCCGACTATGCTTTCGACGGCGAGGGTAGCGTGGTTATCGCCGAACTCGCGCAGGCCCTGCGCCAGCGTGTCGGCCGTTTGTCTCTCAGCGTCGAGGATTGAAGCGTGGCCGACAAAGTTTTTATCTCGTTCCAGAACAACGCCGACGCGCAGCCGATCATCGCCGCCATCCTCGCCGACAACCCTGCTGCGGTTGCGAATGAGTCGCCGGGCATGGTCAAGATTGATTGCCCGACCCGGCTGGTGGTGAGACGCACCTCGGTCGAGAGCCAGATCGGGCGCGATTTCGATCTGCAGGAAATCCACATCAACCTCATCTCTCTCGGTGGCAACATCGATGAAGACGATGATGAATTTGTGTTGTATTGGCAGGCCTGAGCGGCCACTACCCAACCCAGAACGACGACCGGACAGACATCATGGCCAAGAAGCTAGGATTAAAAGAACGTTATGCGCTGCTGACGCGCGGCCTCGATTGGGAAACGTCCTATCAACCGATGGACGAGGTTTTTCCTTACGACAACTACGAAGGCATCAAGATCAAGGATTGGGACGCATGGGCCGATCCCTTCCGCCTGACCATGGACGCGTACTGGAAGTATCAGTCTGAGAAAGAGCGCAAGCTCTACGCGATCCTCGATGCCTTCCAGCAGAACAACGGCCAGCTGAATATTTCCGACGCGCGCTATATGTCGGCGGTGAAGCTGTGGTTGCAGGGTATTACGCCGCTCGAATATGCCGCCCATCGCGGCTTTGCCCACGCCGGGCGCGCGTTCCGTGGCGCCGGTGCGCGTATCGCCTGCCAGATGCAGTCCATCGACGAACTGCGTCACGCCCAGACCCAGTTGCACGCCTTCAGTCACTACAACAAATTCTTCAACGGCATGCATGGTTTTGCCCACATGCGCGACCGGGCCTGGTATCTGTCCATCCCCAAGAGTTTTTTTGAGGACGCGATGACCGCCGGGCCGTTCGAGTTCGTGACCTCGATCTCGTTTGCCTTTGAGTATGTGCTGACCAATCTGCTGTTCATGCCCTTTGTGTCGGGTGCCGCCTATAACGGCGACATGGCGACCACCACCTTCGGTTTCTCCGCGCAATCCGACGAGTCACGCCACATGACCTTGGGGCTCGAAGTGGTGAAGTTCATGTTGCAGCAGCACGAGGACAATGTGCCCATCGTGCAAGGCTGGCTGGATAAGTGGTTCTGGCGCGGCTACCGGCTGCTCGGTCTGGTCGGCACCATGATGGATTACATGCTGCCGAAAAAAGTGATGTCGTGGGGCGAAGCATGGGGCATGTATTGGGAAGAGAACGGCGCGGCGCTGTTCCATGATTTGAGTCGCTACGGCATTCGCATGCCCAAGTATCACGAAGTGGCGGGCAAGGAAAAAGGTCGCCTCACCCACGAAATGTGGACGGTGCTTTATCAGTACGGCAACGCTTTGGGCCTGCACACCTGGGTGCCCGATGACGACGAGATAGCGTGGCTCGGTGAAAAATACGGCGAGACCTTCGAGCGCCTGTATAAACCACGCTTATTGTTCCTGCGTGAACGTGAACAGCGCGGTGAGCGCTATTTCAACAACCGTCTGCCGATGGTCTGCCAGGTCTGCCAGATCCCGATGTTTTACACCGAGCCCGATGACCCGCTGACCCAGAGCGTGCGCATCGTCGAGGCCGCCGGCACCAAACACCATTGCTGTTCCGACGGCTGTGCCGACATCTTCAATCATGAACCGATGAAATATGTGCAGGCCTTGATCCCGCCGCAGCAGATCTATCGCGGCGAAGCGGGCGGAGCACGGGATATTTTCGAGTACGCCGCGTGGCTGCATCTCGAGCGTGATGTCGATACGGGCGAATACCGTGGCTCTGCGGATCAGAAAAACTGGGACGCGTGGCAAGCTGCACACAAGACCAAACCGGCCAACGCGGCGTGAGGGTAAAGCCATGAGCACCAAACATCTCGGCGCTGCCTATGAGTACCCATCGGCGAACCGCATCGAGCAATATGGCGGCGATATCAACTTCTATGTGCGCTGGGAAAAACACATGATGTTTGCCTGTCCGTCGGCCTATCGCGCCCCGACGGCGATGTTGTTGAAAGATTTTCTCGCGCTTTTGCTCAAGCCCGATTATGCCGCCCATCCTGACTGCGAGCGGCTCGACTTTGCGCAGTGTGTATGGAAGCTCGACAAAACGCCGTGGCAACCGGATTTCGACCGCTCGATTGCCGACAACGGCATCGGCCACATGAGTTACATCGAGTTCTACGCGCCGGGACTCGATGGATTGAACGGCATCGGTTACTGAGTACGAAGGCTGCGTGTGGGCTACCGGCTGACCATTGAACCACTCGGCGAAACCCTCGAGCTCGAGGACGGCCAGAGCATTCTCGACGGCGCATTGCGCGCCGGCATCTGGCTGCCCTATGCGTGTAATCACGGCCTGTGCGGCACCTGTAAGGTTGACGTGCTGGAGGGCGAGGTGGAGCACCATCACGCCTCATCCTTTGCGCTCATGGATGTCGAACGCGAGGAGGGCAAGACCCTCGCCTGCTGTGCGACACTGCTGTCGGATGTCACCATCGAAGCAGAAGTCGATGAAGAAACCGACGGGCAGCGCCTCGCGGTGGGTGACTATCACGCGCGTGTCTCGCGCATCGAGACCCTGACACCGACCATCAAGGGTCTGTGCTTGACGCTCGATGGTGCGGGTCTCGCTTTCCAGGCCGGCCAGTACCTCAATCTCGAGATCCCCGGCCTGACCCAGGCGCGTGCCTTTTCCATCGCCAGCGCGCCCTCCACGCCGCACGAAATCGAACTGCACATCCGCAAGGTCGAGGGCGGTGCCGGCACGGCTTATCTGCACGAACAGCTCAAAGTGGGCGACGCGTTGCGCTTCACTGCGCCGCTCGGGCGATTTTTCGTGCGCAGGTCGGCGCCTGAGCCGATGCTGTTCCTGGCGGGTGGCTCGGGGCTGTCGAGCCCGAAAGCGATGATTGTCGATTTGCTGGAGGCGGGTGATACGCGCGCCATCACCCTCGTTCACGGTGCGCGCAGTCGCGACGAGTTCTACTGTCGTGAGCTGTTTGAAGGCCTCGCCGCCCGCCACGCGAATTTTCGTTACGTAGCGGCCTTGTCCGACGCGGACGACCCTGACTGGCAGGGCGAGCGCGGTTACGTGCACGAAGTTGCCGAGCGCCTGTTTGACGGCCGCTTCACCGGTCTAAAAGCCTATCTCTGCGGGCCGCCGGCGATGATCGATGCCTGCATTACCAGCCTCATGCGCGGCCGGCTGTTCGAAGAACATATCTTCATGGAACACTTCTTCACCGCCGCCGACGCTGCACAGCCGGCGCGCCGCAGTGCGCTGTTCAGGAAATTCTGAGGGCGGCGCGGGTGACGGCGGAATTCCACATCACGCTCGCCGACAGTGGTACGCAGTTTGTGTGCAAGGACGGGCAGAACGTGCTGGCGGCGATGGAGAGCCTCGGCCGCCGCGGTATTCCGGTCGGCTGTCGCGGTGGTGGCTGCGGTATCTGTCGCGTGCAGGTGCTGGGGGGCGCGTGTTATCGCACCCAGAAAATGAGCCGTGCGCAGGTCAGCGAGGACGACCTCGCGGCGGGCATCTGCCTCGCCTGCAAATTGATACCCGAGGGCGATCTCACGTTGCGCGCCTTAGGGTTGTTACGTCGAGTGGTGACTTGAACCTGCGCGCATCGCGCGCGCCATAGCCAGGAGAACATCCAGATGTCATTCACAGGAGTCTTACGACCCGGGCATTGCGCCCTGCGGGTCATGGAGATGGGGCCGGCGCTCACCCATTACATTGAGCGTCTGGGCATGATCAAGACTGGTGAGGATGCGCAGGGGCGCGTCTATCTCAAGGGCTGGGACGAACACGACAGCTTTTCCATCGTGCTGCGTGAGGCCGATGCACCGGGCATCGATTATTTCGGTTTCAAGGTGTTGAGCAGCGCTGATCTCGACCGCTTCGAAGTGGCGCTGCGTGAGTATGGCTGCAAGGTCGAGCGCATCGCCGCCGGCGAGCTCACGGGCTGCGGCCATCGCATCCGTTTTGAGATCCCGAGTGGCCATCACATCGAACTTTATGCCGAGAAAGACCACTTCGGCACCAGCGTCGGCAACCTCAATCCCCACCCGTGGCCGGAAGGCCTGAAGGGCATGAAGGTTTATCGGTTCGATCATTGCCTGCTGTATGGACCGAAAATCGCCGATGTCGCCGATCTGTTCATCAACGTGCTGGGTTTCAGCCTGACCGAGCGGGTGGTGACGCCGGATGGCACGATGGTCGCTTCGTTCTTGTCCTGTTCGAACAAGGCCCACGACATCGCCTTCATCGAACACCCCGAGCCGAACAAGCTCCATCACGCGTCGTTCCTGCTGCACACCTGGGAAGAAGTGCTGAATGCCGCCGACCTCATGAGCATGCATGACATTGCCATCGACATCGGCCCGACCCGCCACGGCATCACGCGCGGTCGCACCATTTATTTCTTCGACCCGTCGGGCAATCGCAACGAAGTGTTCTGTGGCGACTATTCCTGGTACCCGGATCGCGAGCCGATTACCTGGGAGACCGAACAACTCGGCCGCGCAATCTTCTATCACGACCGACGTCTGAACGAGAATTTCCTGAGTGTGGTGACCTGAATGGCAAGCGGGGCGAATGTGAAAGAACTGAAGAATTTCATTAACGGGCAATTCGTCGCGTCCGGCAGCGGCCGTCAGTTCGACGATTTTGATCCGGTGTCGGGGCGTGTGCATGCCCGCGTGCACGAGGCCAATGAAGACGATGTCGACCGCGCGGTGCGCGCTGCGCGTGCGGCGCTGAAGGGGCCGTGGGGGCGCATGAGCATCGCCGAGCGCAGCGAGCTGTTGTTCAAAGTCGCCGACCGCGTCAACCAGCGCTTCGAAGAATTTCTCGAGGCGGAATGCCTCGACACCGGCAAACCCTATTCGCTGGCGCGGCACATCGATATTCCGCGCGGCGCGGCCAACTTCAAGGTGTTCGCCGACATCATTCGTAATGTGCCGACCGAATGTTTCCGCATGGAAA
>CAMCBY010000109.1 GCA_945873015.1 Klebsiella pneumoniae | reverse complement strand
GAATCTCGAGCTTGCTGACAGCTACCTGCAGCAGGTGCAACTGACGCTGCAGGAAGATTTGATCGCCAGCCGCCATGAGATTGCGCGCGGCTTGCACCGACTCCTGGATTTATTGAGCGACATCAATCACCGCATGCGCGCCGCCGCGGTCATCTCGACCCGCGCACGGGTCGAGGCGACGCAGGCCGGTGATTATGAAAGTGGACTTCGGCTGGTCGCTGACACGGTGGAACGCTCCGCCACCACCATCCGTTCCATCGTTTCGCGCTGCGACCGCCAGTTGCGCGAAGCGGCCTGAGCAGAGAAAACACCATGCGCAGCACTTCGCTTTATTCCAACCGACATCAATGGGTAGTGTTCGGGCGCGATCCGGCCAAGGTGCCGGACATCATCGATACCAACCAGTACCTGATCGTCGACGGCCAGCGCTCGCTGCTGCTCGACCCCGGCGGCATCGAGAATTTTTCGGCGATGCTGTCGGCCGTGGCGGGCTTTTGCGATATCGAACGCATTACCGATATCTTTGCCTCCCATCAGGACCCTGACATCATCTCGTCGCTGGGCCTGTGGGATCGTGCCGTACCCCATGCGCGGCTGCATGCGCCGTGGTTGTGGGAAGGGTTTCTCAAACACTTTGGCTGCCACAACATCGAATATGTGGCGATCCCGGACGAGGGCGCCAGCCTCACTCTGGAAAGCGTGAGCCTGGATTTTATCCCGGCCCACTATCTGCACTCCTCAGGCAACTTCCATGTCTATGACGGTCACGCCCGGATCCTGTTCAGCGGAGACGTCGGCGCCGCGCTGGAAGGGCCGGAAGCACCCATGTTTGTCGATGATTTTGTCGCCCACACCAGCAAGATGACCATGTTTCACCAGCGCTGGATGCCGTCCAATGTCGCCAAGAACGACTGGATCAAGCGCGTGCGTCGTCTCGACATCGATATCCTGGCGCCGCAACACGGCCGCTTGTTCCGTGGCGATGACGTCAAACGTTTCCTCGACTGGTTTGAAGCGCTGGATGTCGGTATCGCCGTCAATGCCGAGCCGGTTGCACGGGCAGCGTAACGCAGCGCTTGCCGCTCAAGCGTTGATGGCGGCGCTGACCGAGCGGTGAAAGTGGATGAGCCCGGGCTCGTTGCGCCCGAACAGGATGTCCTGCTGGGCGCCGCTGTAAAATCCGCGCTGGATGCCTTCGCCTAGCGGAAAGTCCTCCTTCTCGACCACATGCACCACCAGATCCATGTTCTTGTTCCAATGGCGGCGTGCACTCTCGGTCACTGCCGGCTCCGGTGTGTACAGTGATAGCAGCGTCACGGATTCATCGGGACTCGCGCCCGGATAGATCTGCCACAGTTCGACATGGTCGAGCTGCCACACCAGCACCGTATTCGGAAACAACACATAGATGCTGACGATATGCGGCAACAGGTTCCACTGGCCGCTGTCCAGCGCGCGAATCTGCTCAATGCTCTTGCGCGGACTGACCAGCCGGAAATGTGCCCCCCAATGATCGAAGGCGCCCAGATTGTCGTGGAAGATTGAACAGATAGAGTCCTTGTGCAGCACACAAAAGTGATAGGACTCCAAAAACGTATCGACCAGCAGCTTCCAGTTCATGCGGCGGGTGAGGGTGCGCGTCTCGTAGTGATGGAAGTCCGCCAGTCCGAAGTGTGCAAGTTCGTCTCCGAGCGCACCGAGATGGCGCTCGAGGTCGAGCGGTGTGTCGGCGCTCGGCATCACCCAGATGAGACCGTCGCGTTCCGTCGTGGCAAGGCGAACGAGGCCGAGAGCCTCAGGCGGCGCACCCGCAAATGCACTGTCGGCCGGTCGCGCCTTGAGTCGCCCGTCGAGGTCATAGGACCAGGCGTGATAAGGACAGACCAACGCGCGTGCCTTGCCGCAGGCCTCGGCGACGCGCGCGCCGCGATGACGACAGACATTGAGGAAGGCCTGTGCCTGCCCGTGCTCGTTACGTGTCAGGATGATGGGCAGGCCACTCAGGTCGTGGGTCTGATAGCTGCCGGCTTGCGGTAACAACGCGCTGAGCCCCATGCACATCGGCAACGCGCGAAACAGTGCACGTTGCTCGCGCGCGGCGACCTCTGTGCTGGTGTATTCGTGAACAGGTTGCCGATAGAGGTCGGCCGACATCGCCGTGCTGCGGGTGTCGATGTAGTCGAGCAATTGCCGACCCAAAGAAATTTGTTCGGTTTGAAGCATCGCAAAGACTCGCGTGTCAGTGAGCGGAGTATAGCCCGCGTAATGCGGCGCTCCGACGCCTGCAGAGGGTGGATGCGGAGCAAAAAAAAGCCCGGCATGAAGCCGGGCTTTTCGTTTCCGACGGGTGTTGCGTTGGGACCGTCGTGGCGGGTTTTTCGCCAAGCCTTGCGGCCTGGGTCAATGCTGCCTGGGATCAGAGTAGATCACTTGAGGGCCGAATGCTCCCCCGAAAATGGGGGGCTAAGCACCTGTATTATTTATAAAAATTCGAGAATAACGCGATAAATTTTTGATTTTTATAAATTTAGCTCGGCGTTTCTCGAAATAAACTGAATTGTGATTTTTCTCGTCCCGTCTGTTTCGAGTCGGTACTGCGATGTGGGGGCGGCAATTCGCGGCCGCGCGCGGCGAGGCTAATAGAGCCGCGACTCCGAGCTTAACGGGAGCCCGAGTCGCACCGCTAGAGGGCACGCTTGCGCGAAGCCCGGCGGCGGCACGCTCTGACCTTATTGGTCTCGCGGCACCCTGTGCAGTCTGTACAATGCGGCTCGACGCGGGGGAGTGCGAGCATGAGTGCGAGAATATTGCGGATGCTGTGTGTGACCGCTCTGGCCATGGGCCTGACGGTCGCCTGCCGTGCAGCCGACGAATCGGAAGTCGACGTGTGGGCGACGCTGTTGCGCCCGCAGTACTTTGCAGACCGCGAGATCAGCGAGGGCAAAGACCTCGTCGAACTGCGTATTCCGAACCGCGCCGAGGATGCCGGGGTGGTACCCATCAGCATCAACGCCAAAATCCCCCAGACCCCTGAGCGCTATATCCGCGCGCTGTATGTCTTCATCGACCGCAACCCCAAGCCGCTGGCCGGCAAGTTTGAGCTGACCCCGGCGATGGGTAAGGCCGACATGGCCATGCGTCTGCGCATCAATCAGTTCACCAACGTACGGGTGGTGGCCGAGACCAACGACGGCAAGCTGTTCATGGACAGCGGATTTACCCGCGCCAGCGGTGGTTGCTCCGCGCCGCCGCCGTTCCTGGCCTTGAAAGAAGCGCGCGAACACATTGGCGAAATGAAATTCCACGCCCACACGGCTGACGACGACGGCGATGTCGCCCTCGGCCAGTTGCTGATCAGCCATCCCAATATCACCGGCATGCAACTCGACCAGCGTACGCGCGCCTATCTGCCCGCCGAGTACGTGACCAAGGTCGCGCTGAAATTCAACGGCGAGCACATCCTGAGTGCCGAGACCGATATCTCTATCAGCGAGGATCCGAGTTTCCGCTTTTTCTTCAAGCCGATGACCGGCGGCACCATGGTCGCTGAGATGACCGATTCCAAGGGGCGCCAGTTCAGCCACAGCTTCGAGGTCGCGGGCGCGGCGGGCAAATTGACCCGCTAGCCTGCTCAACTCCGATGTCGCGCGCGCTCGCATCGGGTGTCCGTGGCAACCCCGCCGTGCGGCACCCGTGGTGGCGGCGCCCGGCGCTGTTAGTGGCTTTGCTGTTGTTTACCGCCGATGCGCTGTTGCTCGGCCAAGGTCTGCTGGCGGCCTTGCTGCTGGTGACGGTTGGCGGTTGGTTGCTGCCCAAAGCGCTGCTGTTGTTGAAAGTCGGCCGTGACGTGAGGCCGACCATATGCGTAGCGCTGCTGTTCAGTCTGACCGCCGTTGCAATCATGGTGACTATCAACGTCAACAATCATCTGGCGCGACAACGTGCGACCCGCCTGATTGAAGCGGTCGACCTCTACCGGGCTGCCAATGGCCGTTATCCACTGGTGCTGGACGCGTTGGTTCCGCGCTATGTCGCCAGTGTGCCGCGTGCCAAATTCACGCTGGTTTTCAACCAGTTCGTCTACCAGCGATTCGAGCAGCGCGCCTTGCTTGGATATGTCGAAGTGCCGCCTTTCGGTCGCCCGTGTTTCGATTTCGAGCAGCGGCGCTGGCTCGATGTGGCGCTTGCCGGGCAAGGTCAGTTCAATTGCGGCCGCTTGCTTGCGGTCGCCCAACAGGAGTCAACACGATGACCGTGAGAGTCGAAAAGAACGGACCGGTGACGACGGTTATTCACAGCCGCGCCGAAGCACGCAACGCGATGGATCCGGCCAGCGCCGAGGCCTTGACCGCTGCCTTCGTTGCATTTGACGCCGATGAGGAAGCCAGTGTGGCGGTGTTCTACGGCGAAGGCGGCGCCTTCTGCGCCGGATGGGATCTGAAGGAAGCGAGCCGTCTGGTGGGGCGTGATGACCCGCTCGCTGAGTTCGATTTCCCGGCCGATGGCGAAACCATGCCGCGCGGCCCGATGGGCCCGAGTCGTCTGGTGCTGTCCAAGCCGGTGATCGCGGCGGTGGCGGGGCCGGCGGTGGCCGGCGGCTTTGAGTTGGCACTGTGGTGCGATCTGCGTGTGATGGAGGAGAGCGCCTATTTCGGCGTCTACTGCCGGCGCTGGGGTGTGCCGCTGATCGACGGCGGCACGGTGCGCCTGCCGCGCCTGGTCGGCGAAGGTCGGGCCCTCGACATCATTCTCACCGGTCGCAAGGTCAGCGCCGAGGAGGCGCTGCGTATCGGTGCCTGCGAACGGGTGGTGCCCGACGGCAGCTCACGCGCGGCCGCCGAAGCACTGGCCGCTGACATCGCGCGATTCCCGCAAATGTGCATGCGCGCCGACCGACGCTCGGTATTCATGCAGCATGGTTTGGCCGAAGCCGACGCGCTGCGCGCGGAATGGTGGAACAGCAAGGATGTGTTGAAAGCAGAGGGCATCGCCGGCGCCACGCGTTTCAGCAGCGGCCGCGGCCGTCACGGCCGCTTCGACGACGACGCCCTGTAGGTGCGAATCCATTCGCACATTCAAGGTCATGCTTAAGGATGCGGATGAACTCGCAACAACAACCTCAGTACAGACCGCTGCGGTAGTTCTCTTCGATGAGCTCATCGACCTGGGCCACCACCTCGGCAGCGGGCGCGGTTTGCGGCGCGGCGGTCTGCTCAAGAATCATCTTGCCGAGGGACGGCAGCGCCTTGCGCTCATGACGGCTGGCCTCATCCCATAGCTTCGAGCGTTTCACCGCCTTCGCGCAGTGTAGATAGGCTTCGTCAACCGCGACCCGGATGCCGACGCGCGGCGTTTTGCCATTGACCACTGCCTGACCGAGCAGCTCGTCGTCGCACACTATCTGGGCGCGGCCATTGACCCGCAGCATGTCCTCGAAGCCGGGCACCATGAAGAGCAGCCCGACATTCGGGTTCTCGATGATGTTGCGCATCGTATCGAGACGGTTGTTGCCGGGCCTGTCGGGAATGAACAAGGTGTTGTCATCGAGCACCTGCACGAAACCCGGCGCGTCGCCGCGCGGCGAAACATCGGCGCGACCATTGGCCGCCGCAGTGCCGACTGATACGAACGGCGAGCGCGCGATGAAGGCGCGACAATGCTGGTCGAGATGGGGGATGGCCTTGCGCACCGCGAGTTCCAGCGGCGTGCCGATATAGTCCTGCAACTGCTCGGTGCTGGTGAAAACCTTGGTTGTTTGCCCGGACATGTTTTGCTCCTCGCGTTGGTAGGCCGACAGGGTTGAATAGTTCGCGGCGGCCTGGGATGAAGGCTGGATCGCTAATGGTCCACCGCCCTATTGCGATGCACTATACAATCCGCCCATATTAGCCGCCATGCCAGCTCCGGCCGGCGCGGAACACGCCGCGCGGCCGGTGCCATGAATGCCCAATCAGAGGAGAGCGCAGATGAAAATCGCCGTGCCACGCGAAGTGCACGCTGGCGAACGTCGGGTTGCGACCACACCCGATGTCGTCAAGCAAATCATCAAGCTCGGTTTCGAGGTGTCTGTCGAAGCCGGAGCGGGAGCCGCCGCGAGTTATGCCGACGAGGCTTATGTAGAAGCAGGGGCGACCTTGGTTGCCGACACCCGCGCGCTGTGGAGCGAAGCCGACGTCGTGTTCAAAGTGCGGGCGCCTGAGGCGCATCCGACCCTCGGCTGCCACGAGGTCGAGCTGCTGCGTGCTGGCCAGACCCTCATTTCCTTCATCTGGCCGGGGCAGAATCCTGACCTCATGGAAAAGCTCGCCGCGACCGGCGCCAACGTGCTGGCGATGGACAGCGTGCCGCGTATCTCCCGCGCACAGAAGATGGACGCCTTGAGTTCGATGGCCAACATCGCCGGTTATCGCGCGATAGTCGAAGCGGCGGGTGTATTCGGGCGATTCTTCACCGGCCAGATTACCGCTGCCGGCAAAGTGCCACCGGCCAAGGTGCTGATCATCGGCGCCGGCGTCGCCGGTCTTGCCGCGATTGGCACGGCCAAGAGCATGGGCGCCATCGTGCGCGCCTTCGATACCCGCCCCGAGGTCAAGGAGCAGGTCGAGAGCATGGATGCCGAGTTCCTGATGCTCGACTTCAAGGAAGAGGGTGGTGGCACCGGCGGCTATGCCAAGACCATGAGCAAGGAGTTCATCGAAGCGGAGATGGCGCTGTTCGCCGAGCAGGCGAAGGAAGTCGACATCATCGTCACCACCGCGCTGATTCCCGGTAAACCGGCGCCCAAACTCATCACTGCCGAAATGGTCGCGAGCATGCGCAATGGCAGTGTGATTGTTGACCTCGCATCGGAGCAGGGCGGCAACTGCGAATTGACCGTGCCGGGTGAAATCGCTGTGCGTCACGGCGTCTCGATCATCGGCTATGCCGACCTGCCGAGCCGTCTTGCGACCCAGTCGAGCCAACTCTACGCGACCAACCTGCGTCACCTGCTGACCGAGTTGTCGCCGGCCAAGGACGGTAATGTCGTCATCAACATGGACGACGAAGCGATCCGCGGCGCGACCGTGATCAAGGAAGGCACCATCACCTGGCCACCGCCGCCGCCGACCTTGTCCGCCGCGCCCAAGAAGGCAACGGCCGCGACACCGCCGCCCAAAGCCCATGGCCACGGCCACGCTGCAGCGCCGTCCAACCCGCTCACCACGCTGGCCGTGATGGCGGCAGGCGCCCTCGTGCTGTGGGGTCTGGGTAGTGTCGCGCCGGCCGCTTTCATGTCGCACTTCACGGTCTTTGTGCTGGCATGTTTTGTCGGTTATCAGGTGATCTGGAACGTGAAGCCGGCACTGCATACCCCGCTCATGAGCGTCACCAACGCCATCAGCGGCATTATCGTCATCGGCGCGCTGCTGCAGATCTCGACCGAGGGCTTCATGATCACGCTGCTGTCGGCGGCCGCAATCCTGCTCGCGACCATCAATATCGCCGGCGGATTCCTTGTCACCCAGCGCATGTTGCGCATGTTCCAGAAGTAGAGGCAGCCATGGGAACCGGAATCGTCACCGCGAGTTACATCATTGCCGCCGTGCTCTTTATCCTGAGCCTCGGCGGGTTAAGCAACCCCGAAACCGCACGCCGCGGTAATGCCTACGGCATGAGCGGCATGTTGATAGCCATTCTCGCCACCGTCTTTGGCCCCGAGGTCCACGGCTTCAGTGGTGTATCTCTGCTCATGCTGGTCATGCTGATTGGCGGCAGCATCGGTTTTTATGCCGCCAAACGCGTGCAGATGACCGAGATGCCGGAACTGGTCGCGATGCTGCACAGCTTCGTCGGTCTGGCCGCCGTGCTGATCGGGTACGCCACTTTTTTCAGTGGCACCGGCGGTATGGAAGGCGCCGAGAAGACCATTCACGAAGTCGAGATCTATCTCGGCATCCTGATCGGCGCGGTGACTTTCACCGGCTCGATAGTCGCTTTCGGCAAACTGCGCGGCAAGATTGACGGCAAGCCACTCACGTTGCCCGGGCGCCATTGGCTGAATCTCGGCCTGGCGCTGGCCTGCGTGGGGCTGGGTTCGAGTTTCGTCGATGGCGGCAGCGTATGGCCGCTGATCATCATGACCTTGATTGCGTTTGGATTCGGTGTGCACATGGTGATGGCCATCGGCGGCGCGGACATGCCGGTGGTGGTGTCGATGCTGAACAGTTACTCCGGCTGGGCCGCGGCGGCGACAGGTTTCATGTTGTCGAACGACCTCTTGATCGTGACCGGCGCACTGGTCGGTTCGAGTGGCGCGATTCTGTCCTACATCATGTGCCGCGCCATGAATCGCCAGTTCCTGTCGGTGATTGCCGGCGGTTTCGGTTCTTCGAGCGGCAGCGGCCCGGTGGCGGCAATAGAAGGCGAGGTCAATCCGCTCAGCCCGGAAGAAACCGCCGAGTTGTTGCGCGAAGCCTCAAGCGTGGTGATCGTGCCGGGTTATGGCATGGCCGTCGCGCAGGCGCAGATCACGGTGTACGAGATCACCAAGAACCTGCGTGACCGGGGCAAAACCGTGCGCTTCGCCATCCACCCAGTGGCAGGCCGCATGCCCGGCCACATGAACGTGCTGTTGGCTGAAGCGCGGGTGCCCTATGACATCGTCATGGAAATGGACGAAATCAACGAGGATTTCCCCGCCACTGACGTGGTGCTCGTGATCGGCGCCAACGACATCGTCAATCCCTCGGCGCAGGACGAGCCCAACAGCCCCATCGCCGGCATGCCGGTGCTGGAAGTGTGGAAGGCGCAGACTGCCATCGTCATGAAGCGTTCGATGGCGAGCGGTTATGCCGGTGTCGACAATCCGCTGTTCTTCAAGGACAACACGCGCATGCTGTTCGGCGATGCGAAGCAGAGTCTGGATAGTGTGTTGAAGGCGCTGCAGAGTTAAGAGCGGCCCCGTAGGTGCGAATAAATTCGCACCTACAGGGGGGATTTAGTATCGCGCGGAGCTTAACGCCCCACCGCAAACCAACCCTTGGTCTTCAAACAGCGCAGCATGCCGACCGTCACCACCTTGGCGTTGGGTGCGACGTGATGCGCTTCACCCAGTGTGGATCCGCAGGTGGCCTGGTCGGCGTTAAGGCCGTCTGAAGTGCCGCCGAATTTCCACCAGCTGGCGACGGTCACTTTCTTCAACGGATCGGCAGGCGCCTTGGCCACGGGTTTGGTCGCCTGGGGCAGGGATTCTCCGGTACGGCCCGCAGGCTCGACACTGACTGTCGGTGCGTCAGCGGTGGCGACTGACGCAGGTTCTTCCTCTACCGCGGTTGCTATGCCGGTGTCCGCAGCCGCTGCCTGTGCAGCTTCCTCATCGTCGGCAAACAATACCGTGTCGCCGCTTGGTTTGGCGTACAGAAAACCGGCCGCGTTCAGACAGGCTTTGTAGGCTTCGACCGTCGCGGTCTTTTCACGACAACCCTGTTCGGTCGCCTGCATTTGGTCTGGTCCCGCGCCGCGTTTGAACGTCACCTCCGCACATCCCGTCAGTGCGATCACAGCGCAACCCGAAACCATCACCGCCGTGCGGCGGGTGGTGGTAAACAATGTCTTCAATTCAAAATCCCCTCGCGAATGACGAACTGGGCAATGGTTTCGAGCCCGGTGCCGGCGCGCAGATTGGTAAACACATAGGGGCGCTCACCGCGCATACGTTTGGTATCGCTTTCCATCACTTCCAGCGAAGCGCCGACATAGGGCGCAAGATCAGTCTTGTTGATGACCAGCAGGTCGGAGCGCGTGATGCCGGGGCCGCCCTTGCGCGGAATTTTTTCGCCCTCGGCGACATCGATGACGTAAATGGTCAGGTCGGCGAGTTCCGGGCTGAAGGTCGCAGCGAGATTGTCACCACCGCTCTCTACCAGCACCAGGTCGAGGTCGGGAAAACGCACGCACAAGTCATCGATGGCGGCGAGGTTCATCGACGCGTCTTCACGGATGGCGGTGTGCGGGCAACCGCCGGTTTCGACGCCGACGATGCGGTCGGGCGTCAGCGCCTGGCTTCGGATCAGAAACTCGGCGTCCTCGCGGGTATAGATGTCATTGGTGACGGCGGCGATCTGGTAGTGATCGCGCAGGCGTTTGCACAGCGCATCCATGAGCGCAGTCTTGCCGGAGCCGACCGGCCCGCCGATACCGACGCGCAGAACGGGCTTGTTACGTGGCAGTGTATTCATCATGCAGGCCTCCTCGTAAAACGATGCGAAAAGCGAGCTTGCG
>CAMCBY010000108.1 GCA_945873015.1 Klebsiella pneumoniae | reverse complement strand
ACCGAGGCGCAGAAACTCGAGCATCTGCCAAAGATTGCGCGCGGCGAAATGCGCTGGTGCCAGGGTTATAGCGAACCAGGCGCCGGCTCCGACCTGGCTGCACTCGCGACCCGCGCCGAAGACCAGGGCGATCATTATCTGGTCAACGGTCAGAAGATCTGGACCTCCTACGCCAACTATGCCGACTGGATTTTCTGTCTGGTGCGGACCGATACCAGCACCAAACAGGCCGGCATCAGTTTTCTGTTGTTCGACATGACCAGCGAGGGCGTTGAGACCCGGCCGATCTCCCTCATCAGTGGCGCCTCGGTGTTTTGTGAAACCTTCCTGACCAATGTGCGCGTGCCGAAGGGCAATCTGGTCGGACGTTTGAACGGCGGCTGGGAAATCGCCAAGGAATTGCTGCAGCACGAGCGCGGCATGATCTCCGACATCGGCAAGTCCATCGGCGGCATCGTGCCGGACGTCGATGTGGTCGCCAAACAGTATCTCGCCGATGCCGATGGGCGGATTGCCGATGCGGTGCTGCGCGATGCAGTGGCACGGCACAGGATGGATGACCGCGCCTTCGCGTTGACCGTGCGCCGCGCGGCCCAGGAATCGGAGGCCGGCACTGCCAACGGCGGCGTCTCCTCGATGTTCAAATATTTCGGTACCGAGCAGAACAAACGCAAATTCGAATTGATACTGAAATTCGCCGGCACCCATGCCCTCGGTTGGGAAGGCGCGGGTTTCAGTGATGAGGAACTGACCTTGTGTCGCACCTGGTTGCGCTCCAAAGGCAATTCCATCGAAGGCGGCACCAGCGAAATCCAGTTGAATGTCATCGCCAAACGCGTGCTCGGCCTGCCGGATTGAGGAAACACACATGAATCTGTTGTTGAACGAAGAACAAACCATGTTGAAGGACGGCGCCCATACGTTCTTCAAAGAGCGTATGCCGGTCAAAGCGCTGCGCGAACTGCGCGACAAGGATGTGGCCGCCGGTTACGACCGCGCCTTATGGGCGGAAATGGCCGCACTCGGCTGGGCCGGCATTCTCATCCCGGAACAATTCGGCGGCGCCGACTTCGGCTACAAAGGTATCGGTCAGGTGATGGAAGAAGCGGGCCGCACACTGGCCGCCTCGCCGCTCGCCTCGAGCGCACTGCTGGCCGCGCCTCTGCTGTTGAAGACCGCCAACGAAGAACTCAAGGCCGCGCTGTTGCCGGCCATCGCCGGCGGTGAACTGCTGATTGCGCTCGCCCACGACGAAGCGCCGCGGCATGCGCCGACCCGCATTGGCACACGCGTTGAAGCACGTGGCGACGGCTTCCTGTTAAATGGCTGCAAGACATTCGTCGTCGATGGACATGTCGCGGATAAATTCATCGTGGTGGCGCGCAGCAGCGACGCGCGCGACGCGCGCGACGGCATCTCGCTGCTGCTGGTCGATGCGCAGGCGGCAGGCGTCACTTGCACGCGCACGCGCATGGTCGACAACCGCAACGCCGCGCAGGTCAGCTTCACCGATGTGATGCTCGACAAAAACGCTCTGCTTGGCAGCCTCGGCGCGGGTTACGCCGCGCTCGAACACGTGCTGGATGGCGCCCGCGCCGCGCTCGCCGCAGAAATGCTCGGCAACGCCGCTGAGGCGTTCGAACGCACCGTCGCCTATCTCAAGCTGCGTCGCCAGTTCGGTGTGGTGATTGGTTCCTTCCAGGCCTTGAAACATCGCGCCGCCCTCATGTTCTGCGAACTTGAGTTGACCCGCTCAGCGGTGCTCGGCGCGCTCGATGCCCTCGACAGCGGCGACGCGGATTGCGCAGCCTTGTGCAGCCTCGCCAAAGCCAAGGCCTGCGACACATTGGAACTGGTGAGCGCTGAAGCGGTGCAGATGCATGGCGGCATCGGCATGACCGATGCGGAAGAAATCGGCTTCTTCCTGAAACGCGCGCGTGTAGCGCAGCAGTGGCTGGGCGATGCCGGCTTCCATCGCGATCGTTACGCCACCCTGCAAGGCTACTGAAGCGGTGAACGAGTATGAGGTGACCATCGTCGAGCACGGCCAGCAACGCCGCGCGACGGTGATGGCCGCCTCGGCCAACGCGGCCCGCGATCAGGTAGAGGAGCAATGCGACGGTGACGTGATTGCGGTGCGTTTCATTCGCGCGGCGGGTTTCAGTTGCACGATCAGGGACGGGCGCGGCGCCCGCTAACAGGCTGGTGAAAAACTACTGCGCTCGACATTTCGCGTCCCGGCGGTGCTCGGGATCCTCACGTATTTCCGTATACGCTGCGGTTCCTGCGCGCCGGCGGAACGCGAACTGCCTTCGCTCGCTACGTTTTTCACCAGCCTGCTAACGGGCGGGTCGCGCACCGCGCCGCAGAGATTCCCCATTTCGCCAATTGCCACACCCTGGCGGTCGTGCTGTTATTCCTGTCTGTCCATTGCCTTTGGGAGGAATCATGAAATTTGGTGTGTTCTACGAGCATCAATTGCCGCGGCCGTGGACGGAAAACTCCGAATACGAACTCATGCAGAACTCGCTGACGCAGGTCGAGCTGGCCGATCAGCTCGGCTATGACTATGCATGGCAGGTCGAGCATCATTTTCTGGAAGAATATTCACACGCATCGGCGCCGGAAGTATTTCTCGCCGCGGCGAGTCAGCGCACCAAACGCATCCGGCTCGGTCACGGCATCATTCAGCTCACGACCAATCAGCCCCACCGAGTTGCCGAGCGCGTGTCAACACTCGACCTGATTTCCAATGGTCGCGTGGAGATGGGGCTTGGCGAAGGTGCCGGACCGGCGGAACTGCATCCGTTCAACGTGCGCGTGCGCGACAAACGCGAGCGCTGGGAAGAAGCGGTGCGCGCCATCATTCCGATGTTCACCAAAACCGATTGGGAGTTTCACGGCCAATATCACGATTTCGGGCCGCGCAATGTCATCCCCAAACCTTTGCAGAAACCGCACCCGCCGCTATGGGTGGCCTGTTCCAATATTCAAACCATCGCCGAAGCCGGCGCCTGGGGCATGGGCGCGCTGGGCTTTTCTTTTGTCTCGCCGGACGCCGCCCAGGCGTGGGTGCATCGTTACTACAACACACTGTTGAATCACCCCAATCGGCTGACGGATTACCCGGTCAACGCCAATATCGCCATCGTCAACGGCTTCATGTGCGCCGAGACCGACGAGGAAGCGATACACAAAGCCTCGGGCTGGACGTTTTTCATCTTCGCGCTCTCGCACTACGGGCGTAACGGCATCAGCGCACCGGGCACCGGCAATCTGTGGGAGGAATTTCAGGCCTGGCGCGAGACCGACAAGGCCAAAGCGGCTTTGACCAACGGCCTTATCGGCTCGCCGGAAACCATTCGCAAACGTCTGCGCCAGTTCCAGGCCGCGCATGTCGACCAGGTGATCCTGCTCAATCAGGCCGGCAAGACCAGCCATGAGGATATCTGCGACAGCTTGAAGCTGTTCGCCGAACAAGTGATGCCCGAATTCCACGCCGATGAAGACGCCCACCGGCTGTGGAAACAGTCGGTATTACACCGTGACATCGAGCTGCCGGAACTCGACACCACGCCCTATGACCTCTACAGCCATCAGAACGAGGACATCGTGCGCGAGAGCCCGGCGCAATTAAAGGCGCGTATGGCGGCCAAGGAAGCCGCACGCCAGGCGGCGGGCGGCTGACACGAACGGGCGCTGTGCGTCGCGCGCGGCGACGCACAGCGGAACAGGTTTAGCCCTGTGACGGCACGACGGTGCCGAGACTGCGCAGCAAACCCGTCGCGGTATGGTTGTCGACAAACTGCCGGCAGAAATCCGCCAGCTTGAGCTGACGTGCTCGGGCCGCGAACAACAGCATCTCGAACGCCTCGGTTTCTTCGATGCCGTGACGCTCCATCGCCATGCCGACTGCGACACTCACGATTTTTTTGAGATTGAATTCTGCCGACAGGCGCTCAACGCTGCGTTCAAGCTTGTAGGTTTCGCGCGCGCGCACCAGCGCCACATCGATAGCCAGGCGCAATTGCACGATGCCGACGGGTTTGAGTAAGACATTGAGCGCGCCGGCCGCGACCGCACGCGCGAGGGTCTCGGACTCACTGCCGTCGGCAATTTGAAGGCAGGGGATGCGTCGCTCCTGGCTCAACTGCTGGCCGAGCAGCACCCCGTCGCCATCGGGCAGGACGGCATCGACCAGCGCCAGATTGACCGCGCGCGAAGCAGCCACGCCGCGTGCGGCGGCGGCGCTGGAGACACAATGGTTGCGGTGGCCCGCAGCAGCAACGGCAGCGCGGATCTCGGCGCAGAGCTGCGGGTCGTCGCTGACCACCAGCACCTCCTTTTCGACGCCTTCGCCAAAGCCGCCCGCCACTTGTTCGAGAGTCACAAGCTACTCCTTCGTCATCGACATGAATCTTGTGGCCAGCGCTTGGGCCACTCAGGCAGGTACGACAGCGGAGTTGCGGCTTCGACCTCAAGAATGTCAGTCGAGCGTACCGTGCCGCATGGAACTTGCCTAGCCATCTTGGTGCAGTTTTCGGGAATTTTTCCTAATTTAGCCGCACGCATGGGTTACACCCCCTATGCGGGGTGGACGTGCCCCCGGCTAGGCGCCGACCACCAGCAGCGATATCCTCGGCCACCACCGCGCTATCAGCCGACCCGCGCCATCCAGCCCAAAGGAACGAACATGATCAAAGGCATCGCACTCGCCGTATGCAAACCCGGCCTCTCCTCCGAAGCATTTCATCGCCACTGGCGCGAAGTGCATGCGCCGCTGGTGCTGCGTATTCGTGAAATGCGTCGTTATGTGCAGAGCCATCGTAAAGCCCTGGCTGTGCCGGGTTTCGACAATGTGCGTTACAACGGCGTCGCCGAACTGTGGTTCGACGACCTGGCCGGTTTGTATGACTTGCCCAACATTCCCGAGTATCAGAACGGCGCGCAGGCTGACGAACCGAACTTCGTCGATATGTCCGAACTCAAATTCCTCGCCACCCGCGAACATGTGTTCATCGACGAAATCGACATCAAGAAAGATACCTCGCTGACCAAGGCCATCTTCCTGCTGCGCCGCCGCCCGGATATGACGGTCGCTGAATTTCAGGACTACTGGATAAACGGCCACGCGCCGCAGATCCCGCGCGACGCTGGCGTGCTGCGTTACGTACAAAACCACCAGGTGCCGGAAAGTTACGCCGACGGCGAGCCGCCCTATGATGGCGTGGCCGAACTGTCCTTCGCCGACGACGATGCCTTTCTCGCCTACTGGACCAGCCCGCGCATCCAGGCCATTTTTGGCGCCGATGCACCGCGTTTTCTCGACGGCGCCAACTGCACAGCGTTTCTTGCCGAAGATAACCGCGTGCGCTGGCCCGCCTGAGGAGTGCCACCATGGCCCGTGTCCCCTATCTCGAAGCAAAAGATCTGGCGCCGCAGAATCAGGATCTGCTGGCGCGTAACCTCAATCTGTACCGGGCGCTGGTCAACAGCCCGGATACCGCGCGCAGCTTCATGGCGCTCGGCATGCATATCCGCTTTCACATGAAGCTCGATGCGCGGCTGCGCGAGCTGGCGATATTGCAGGTCGGTTATGGCACGCGCGCGCCCTACGAATACGCCCATCACATCGAACTCGGCAAACAGTTTGGTGTGACTGATGCCGATATTGCCGCCATCGGCGCGGAGTCGCGCGGTGAGACCAGCGCCCTGCCGGCGCTCGATCGCGCGGTGCTGCGCGCGGCGCGCGAACTGACCACCGGCACCGAAGTCGACGATACGACCTTCGCCGCGCTCAGCGCAGGACTCGATCACGAGCAGGTGATCGACCTCATCGTGACCATCGGTTTCTACTGCGGCGTGGTGCGCGTGCTCGGCGCGCTCAAAATCGACGTTGAAACGGAGTCGCAGCACTATCTTCGTGAGTATCCCTTGCCCCCTGCTTGAAGCGGTCACCCAGCGCCGGCGCGACGATGTTTGCGCCGGCGTGTGATTAGCCGCGGTTTCGCCCGTGATGCTCGGTTACCATGACCGTCGCTTTTTATTCCCACGACTGAAGTATTTTGAATTCCGACACCGCCCGCCCGAGCGCGCCACCGCGCCGTCTGTTGATAGCCACCCTGCTTGCGTCGGTCGCTTACGGCCTGCTCGCGATGACGGTATGTCTGCCCTCCATGCCGTCCTGGGCGCGCTTGTTTGAGGTTGGCCAGGGCTCGGTACAACTGACGTTCTCGGCCTTCGTGGTCGCCTATGGCGGCGCACAGGTGTTCTACGGGCCGCTCTCCGATCGCCACGGTCGCCGCCGTCTCCTGTTGTTCGGCTACGCGCTTGCGGCGCTCGGCTCACTGGCCTGCGCACTGGCGGACAACCTGCCCATGCTGATCGCCGCCCGCGCCCTGCAGGGCGTCGGCGCCGCCGCCGGTATGGTCATTGGTCGCGCCATGGTGCAGGACTTTTTCAGCGCCGCAGACAGGCCGCGCATCATGGCCTACACCGGCATGGTGCTCGGCATGTGTCCGCCCACCGCCACCCTGCTCGGCGGTCAGATCGATGCGCGACTCGGCTGGCAGGCGAATTTTGTGCTGTTGACGCTGCTGGCGCTGGCCTTGCTGGTGGCGACCTGGAAAGTGGTGCCGGTCAGCGCGCGGGCAGGAACCGTACATGCGCACTGGCTGCGCGAAATGTTCAGCGCCTATCGCGCGCTGGCGAAACAACGGGTGTTTTTGGGCTACGGCGTGATCCTGTCGATGTGCACCGGCTCGTTCTACGTATTTCTGGCGGGCATGCCGCTGGTGCTGGCGAGTTACGGGGTCGGCCCGAAGTGGGTCGGCCTGTTCATCATGGCGGTGCCGCTGTCCTATATCGCCGGCAATTTTCTGGTCAGTCGTCTGCTCCATTCGAGCACCGAAGCGACACTCGCGTTGGCCGGGCAGAGTGTGGCCTGCGCCGGTATTGCCTGCGCGCTGGTGCTGGCGCTCGCGGGTGTTCATACGCCCTATGCCCTCGCGCTGCCGCTGACCTTGCTGGGTTTCGGTCACGGCCTGCTCATGCCCTCGACCTTGAGCGGCACGATTAGCGTGATACCGGCCCTGGCCGGCTCGGCCGTGGCCGCCACCGGCCTCGCCCAGCAACTGTTCGGTGCCGTTGGCGGCTGGGCGGTGGGACTCGTACCGCACGACGACGCGGTCTGGATGGCGGCCATGATGCTGGCCTTCATGCTGGTGTCGCTCGGCATGCAACTGTGGGTGACGCGGCTGAAACGCGGCGCCTCTCATACTCGCCCGCCCGTGTCAGACTAAAGTCTGACCCACAATATTCGCGGTGCGGAAGGTCGAGACTCTTGTGGGTCAGACTTCAGTCTGACATGCAGGAGAATCTACCGCGCCGGTTGAAGTCCACAATTATCAGGGGATCCTTGCCATGAAACATATCGTCGTCGTGCTGACCGAACCGACCGAAGGCCGTGAGGCGGAATACAACGACTACTACGAGAAGCTGCACCTGGATGAAGTGCTGGCCACCACCATCATGACCTCCGCGCAGCGCTTCAAGCTCGCCGATCAACAGGGCATGGCCTGCCCGCTGCCCTATCTCGCGCTGTACGAAGTGGAAGCGGACGATCCGAAACAGGTATTGGCCAACCTCAATGCCGGCCGCCCGCAGCGGGTGCAGAGCGATGCGCTCAATCGCAGCACCGCCGGCGTGTGGGTATTCAGCGAAATCGGCCCCCGGCACGAACGCGACTGAACGCATTGCGGGTCGCACAGGCCGCGTCTACCTCACTGATCCCGTGTCGATGCCGGCCGTGAAAACTGGCACCATGCCGCCCTGACGCGCAGATATCGCGCGCGTCGTAAGGGGAGAGGCATGCGTTTCGGCTATAGCGACGAACAGGAACAATTCCGCGCGATTGTTGCGCGCTTTCTGCGCGAACGGTCGCCGCTCAGTGAAGTGCGCAAACACATGGCCAGCGCTGACGGTTATGAGCAGGCGCTGTGGCAGCAACTGGCGGGCGAACTCGGCTTGACCGGCGTGCATGTGCCGGAGTCTTTCGGCGGCCAGGGGTTTGGCTATGCCGAACTCGGCATCGCGCTGGAAGAAATGGGCCAGGCCTTGTTCTGTGCACCCTACTTCGCGTCCAGCGTGCTCGCCACCGACGTGCTGCTCAATATCGCAACCGAGGCCGAACAACACGAGTTGCTGCCGGCGCTGGTCAGTGGCGAACGTATCGCAACTTTGGCCTGGGTCGAGCACGGTGGGCGCTGGGATGTCGCCGCCACCACCCTCACCGCCCACGGCCAGGGCGATGCCTGCCGCCTCGATGGGCATAAGAAATTTGTGCTCGACGGCCACCATGCCGACCTGTTGCTGGTGGTGGCGCGCACACGCGGCAGCGTCGGCGATGCGGGCCTTGGCGTGTATGCGGTGGAGGCGCATGCGGTCGGTGTCGAGCGCCGTCAGCTCGCGACCATCGACACCACCCGTCGCCAGGCCGAGATTCAGTTTACCGACACACCGGCACGCCGCCTCGGCGCGACCGAATCGGCGGCTTTGAAACTGCGCCAGAGTCTCGACCGCGCGACCATTGCGCTGGCCTGTGAAATGGTCGGCGGCGCGCGTGCCTTGCTCAACTCGGCGGTCGAATACGCCAAGCTGCGTATGCAGTTCGGGCGCCCTATCGGTTCCTTCCAGGCCATCAAACACAAATGTGCCGAGATGCTGCTGGAAGTGGAACTCGCGACCTCGGCGGCCCGTTATGCCGCGGCGGCCATCGATGAACAGGATGCCGAAGTGCCGGCACTCGCCTCGCTCGCCAAGGCGATGGCCTCCGATGCCTATATGCGTGCCGCCACCGAATGCCTGCAGATCCACGGCGGCATCGGCTTCACCTGGGACCAGGACACCCACCTGTGGTTCAAGCGCGCCAAGAGTTCGGAGGTCATGCTGGGTGACGCCCAGCAGCATCGCGAACGTTATATCGCCCTGACGGAGGCCAGCGCATGAGTTCGTATGACGAAGCGACGGTACGCGCCGAAGTGCGCGCGTGGCTGGCTGAGCATTGGGATATCAATCGCCCCCTGGTGGCGTGGCGCAAGCTGCTCGCCGAGTCGGGTTGGGGTATGCCCCACTGGCCGCGTGAATGGTATGGCCGCAGTCTGCCGGTCGCGCTGCTGCCGGCAGTCGAAGAAGAATTCGAAGCGGCACACGCGGTCGGTGTGGCGCGCATCGGCATCCGCCTGCTGGCCGCAGCGACCCTGCTCGAACACGGATCGGATGAGCACAAGGCGCGTTTTCTGAAAGGTATACTGACCGGCGAAGACACCTGGTGTCAGTTGTTCAGCGAACCGGGCAGCGGATCTGATCTCGCCGGCGCCACCACCCGTGCCGATGCCGACGGCGATGGCTGGCTGGTGAACGGGCAGAAACTGTGGACCACCAGCGCCCATCACGCGCAATGGGGCCTGCTGCTGGCGCGCACCGACTGGGACGCGCCGAAACACACCGGCATGTCCTATTTCATCATCGACATGATGCAGCCGGGCATCGAAGTGCAGCCCTTGAAACAGATGAATGGCCATGCGTCGTTCAACCAGGTGTTTTTCACCGACGCGAAGATTCCCGCCGAAAATCGTGTCGGCAAGATAGGCGACGGTTGGAAGATAGCCATGACCACCCTCGCCCATGAGCGCCGCAATGCCGATGCGCTCAGGCGTTGGGGCCATGCTTCGCCCCATGCCGGCCTCATCTACGACGAAGAGCGCGCCGAAATCGCGACGGTGATGGAGCCCTACAAGTGGTATCCGCAACGCGCCGGGCGGGTCGATCTGATCCTGTCCCGCGCGCGAGAAACGGGCCGCTTGAGCGAGCCCGCATTACGCCAGGACATCGCGCGTTTGCTGATGCTGTCGCATAGCGCCGAATGGCTGGCCCATCGCGCGCGCCAGGCCAAAATCTCGGGCAAACCGGAAGGCCCTGAAGGTTCGCTCGGCAAACTGGTCGCGAGCCATGTCGCGCGCGCGGCGTCCCATGTGCACACCATGATCAGCGGCGCCGATGCGATGCTGGCGGGTAACGACGCGCCCCACGACGGGCTTATCGCCGAGATCCTGTTGTCGGTACCCGCCACCTCGATTGCCGGCGGTACGGATGAGATTCAACGCAACATCATTGGTGAGCGGGTGCTCGATCTGCCGCGCGAACCGCGCATGGATGCCGGCCCGTTCCGCGATGTGCCGAGGAATCCGACGCGCGGGCGTTAACGA
>CAMCBY010000107.1 GCA_945873015.1 Klebsiella pneumoniae | reverse complement strand
GGTGTCGGTCGCGTGAACCAGGAACAGCACCAGCACCGCAGCGCTCATCGCGACGCGGGTCCAGTTGTCTTTCAGTTTGCCGAGTATCGCCCCCAACCCTTGCGCTCCTCAGACCAGGGGTCGCAAAAGCGACCACCAATCATGGTATGTGCCCTCATGGGCTCATCAGCTTGAACTTCACCACACAGACCGCGTCTCGCGGCCTTAGCTAGTGCCCCCAATAAGCTTCGAGGTCGGTGGACAATTCCACCAGTACCTCCTGCGCGGCGCGCCCCAACGCTCCCGCACAGCTGCCGATTTCGTCATCCGAGAGCGCCGCACTGCGCGCATAGCGGCGCGCGAACACCGGCACATCGGTATCGGCCGGTAACAGTTCAAATTCAAGTTCGACCTCGGCCGTCCCGTTTTTGCCCTGCCCCTGCCGCTCAAATCGCACAATACGACCGCGCAAACTATGAACCGCGTCGGCACTCGGTGTCAGTGCAATGCGGTGGGTCGCACGCAGGTGCGTCGCCAGTGCCTGCTGCAACAACTGCCGCGGGCTGTCGACCCAATAGTGATAATTGTACTGTTCGAGCGTGGTGCCATCATCATGGGCATAGATGAGCGCGCGTTCGCCGTGTAAACCGTCGGCACCGAAGGGCGGGATATACAACACCGGCCCATCTTCGACCGTCACCATCGCGCTGCCGGCGGCGTCGGGCAAGCGGTAAAACGTATCTTTTTTAGGTGTGCCGCCGCAACCGCTCAGCACCAGCAGGCACAGTGCGAGAGACAACGACGCGCCGGACAACTTCATTTCTGCCCAGGTTCCCCGCCGTCGGCGTTGCGCAGCAGGCGACCCGGATTGCCGCGAATGGTGCGCGCGAACTCATTCATGTGCCGCGTGCCACCTTCGAGGTTGACGAGGATCTGGCCGAGATGTTCGTTGACGGTCTTCAACGCGACCTGCAATTCACGCATCGACACGCGCGCGGCGCCGACCCCCTCACTGACTTCATCGCTGTTGTCCACCACCAGCGCGTCGAGCGCCTTGAGCAGATGGTCAGCCTCAGCGCGGCTGGTTTCGACCCGCGTGATGAGCTCATTGAGATTGACCGCCGCGCTATCGGTATGCACCAGGATGTCTGTAACGCGCTCCTGGTTGGCGCTGCTGAACACCGCCTGCAGGCCGCGCGCACTGGCGTCGAGTTGTTTGATGATGGCGATGGTGCCGCCCAGCACTTCCTTGTCCAGCCGTTCGTGCAGCATGGTCACCAGCGGCGACAGGTCATCGTGGCGGAATTTGAGTATCTCCTCGGTCACGGCGCTGATACGCACATCGAGGTTCTTCAGCACCGGCATGAGCCCATCCTCGGACAGGGTGCGAAAGTCACCCGCCGCCTGGTTCAACACCGAGAACAGATCGGTCTGTGCCTGGCCGATGACCGTGTCCCCCGGCTTGAGCGCGGTGCTGGACTCGCCCTGACGAATATCGATGGTGACAGCCGAAATCAATCCCGACGCGGCCACTGCCGCGACGCTGTCCTCGGGAATGGTCCAACCGTCCTCCACGCTGAGTTCGAGTTTGTAGCGCATACCCCCGGCGTTGCGCTCGGGACTTATGGCTTCGACCTGGCCGATGCGATAACCCTCGAAGAACACCCCGGTGCCGAAGTTGAGTCCGGCGACGTTGTCATAGACCACATAGTAGGTATCGGTCGGGCCACTGCGACCGGTGACGGCAAACAGCAAAACCACCAGCGCAACCCCCATGCTGAGCACGAAGCTGCCGACCAGGAGGTAATTGATATTGTCTCGCTTCATGCTGAACCGGTCCGACGCTTGGGCCGCACTATCCGCCCGTCAAACGGCGCAGATACGCATCGGCATCGATTTCTTCCTGTCTCGGGCGACGGTTCAAGAGATCCTGGACCCGCTCATTGGAGGAGCTTCTCACTTCCGCCACGCTGCCCGTCAGCAGGATATTGCCATGATCGAGCACCGTGATGCGATCAGCTATCTTGAAGGCGCTGTCGAGTTCATGAGTAACAACCACGATCGACATGCGCATGCTGTCGCGCAGTTTGAGTATCAGCTCGTCAAGTTCGGCGGAGACCACCGGATCGAGCCCCGCCGAGGGTTCATCGAAGAACAGCAGTTTCGGGTCCATCACAATCGCACGCGCCAAAGCCGCACGTTTGATCATGCCGCCCGACAATTGCGCCGGCATGAGGTGCCCGAGTCCACCCAGGCTCACCACTTCGAGCTTCATGCGCGCCATGATGGCCATGGTCTGTTCGTCGAGCAGGGTGTGTTCGCGCAGCGGCAACATGACATTCTCGAGCACACTCATCGAACCGAACAGTGCGCCGCCCTGGAACGACACCCCCATGTTCTTGCGTAGCGCATGCATCTCCCTGGCGGTGGCGGTGGTGATGTCCTGCCCGAGCAGCTTGATCGAGCCACTGGTTGGCGCATGCAAACCCAGCAAGTGGCGCAGCAACGTGCTCTTGCCCGAACCACTGCCGCCCATGATGACCATAATCTCGCCGGCGCCGACCGTCAGGTCGACATGATCGAGAATCATGCGCGACCCGTAGTGGGTCACCAAGTCACGCACTTCGATCACAGCCGTCATGCGCGATTCAGAAAATAAGTGAACAACATGTCGGCCAGCACGATGTAGGAAATAGACATCACTACCGCGCGGGTGGTCGCGCGACCCAGTCCTTCGGCACCGCCGCTGACAGCAAAGCCATTGCTGACACCGACCAGCGCCACCACCAGAGCGAACACTGCGCTTTTGGCCAGCCCCTGCATGATGTCCTCGACGCCGATGAAGTTGACGGTCTGGTCCCAGAACGCGCGATAGCTCAAACCCAGCTCGAGTTTGCAGAACATCGCGCCACCGAACAGCGCGGCGAAGTCCGCAAACAGCGCCATGAGCGGCATCATCACCAACATCGCGAGCATGACCGGCGCCACCAGATAGCGCACCGGATTGATGCCCATCACACGCAGCGCGTCGATTTCCTGGTTGATATTCATCGTGCCGATGCGCGCCGCGAGCGCCGAGCCCGAACGGCCCGCGACCAGGATGCCGGTCATGAGTGGACCGAATTCGCGCATGACCGACAAAGCGATGCCGAGTACGACCTGCTCCTGAGCCCCGAACTGCTTCAAGGTATGGATACCCTGAATGGCAAGCATCACACCGATGGCAAAGGACAGCATAAAAATAATCGGCAGACCGGCCAGACCAATCTCGACCATCTGCTGGACACTCGCCGACCAACGCACCGGCTGGCGCCGCAGCGCGCCAAAGGCCAGCCAGTAGCTGCTTTCGATACACAATGAGAGGTAATAACCGAACTCCTCGACGAGCTCGATACACCCACGACCGAGGCGTTCGAGCATATCGGCAAACGCGCGCCGGGCGCTGTCAGCCATCCGCCTTGAGACGCGCGGCAAGATCGGTGTGAATGGGAAATACTTTGTCCAGGCGCGCCAGCTCAAGCACACTCATGGCTGCCTCGCTGACGCCCAGCAAACCGAAACGCAGGCTCTTGCGACGCGCGGTCTGAAAACCTTCCACCAGGCTCGCGACACCCGAACTGTCGATATAAGAGACGCCGCTCAAATCGACCAGGGTGTGCTGACCGTGCGCCAGGCTGGCGAGGATCGCCTTGCGCGCGTCCGGCGAACAGGACAGGTCGATGTCCCCGCTGAGAAGCACAACCGCATAACCACTGTCCTGCTGAACGGGGTAGGTCACGGTTCAGGGTTTCCGCTCAGACACGCAGCAGTCAGATAATGTCATCGTTCCGTCGCTCGTTCGTACAGTCGCTTGGTCATGCGCAGCACGTTGCCGGCGCGACCATCGAGGTGGCTGTAGCTGCACCCGTCCATGATCTCGTTCATGAAATGTGTCCCCAGGCCACCGGGCCGCACATCTTCCAGCGCCCGCCCATGAATTGCATTCAGATCGATAGGCGCGGCAAAGTCGGTCAGCACGATTTCAATTCCGTTTTCATTATTCAGGATCTGCAGCACGATTTCACCCGCGCTGTCGTGGCGATAGGCGTGCTCAATGATATTCATGCAGGCCTCGTTGATGGCGAGCACGAGATCATCGATGAGTTTCGCGCGCCACCCGTTGGAGTCACCCAGCGCCCGCACCTGTTCGCGCATGGCCTTGAGCTGGGTGGCATCGGCCGCGAGGCGCAGCTCCAACAGCGGCGCGCCCTCGGCGCTGAATGCCGGCAGTGCAATGAGCATGAGTGTGATGTCGTCGTGGGACCGAAAACCCGCCGCGCGCCACGCGCTCACTACCGCGTCGAGACGCAGTGCCGCCGGCACCGCGATTTGAGCGTCGAGCAGTGCGCGCAGGCCGCCCGCATCGAGCGCCACACCGGTAACCGAAACGCTTTCGCTGATGCCATCGGTATAGAGATACAACACACCGCCTGCGAGCGTGAGCTGCTCGGACGGAAAGTCGATATCCGCCAGCACCCCGAGCGGCGGTGCGCCGGCTGGGTACTCGACAAAGTGACCATCGGCCTGCCGCAATAAGGCCGGGTGATGGCCGCCGTTGGCCAACTCCAGGCGCCCGCTGCGCGGATCGAGATAACCGGCGATGAGGGTGACGAACATGCCTAAGGTGCTGCGTTCGCAGATCTCGTTATTGACCTGGCGCAACAGCGCACTGGCACTCACGGCGGTCTTGGCCAGGCAGCGCAGCAGGCTGGTGGTCTTGGCCATCAGCAGCGCCGCGTTCATGCCCTTGCCCGACACATCGGCAAGCGCAAAATAAATGCGCCCGTCGTCCAGCGTCATGAAGTCATAAAAATCCCCCGATACTTCGCGGGCCGGAATGTTCATGCCGTGCACCGCGAACGCGCTCGCCTCGCGTGGCGGCAACAGACTTTCCTGGATATGCCGCGCGAGTTCGAGCTCCTTGCGCACCCGCTCCTGCTCAACCAACGCCACTGCCATACGCGCATTGTGGATGGCGAGCGCCGCGGCCGCAGCCACCACGCTCGCGACCTGCAGGTCCTGCTGGTCGAACAGGCCGTCACCACCGCGTTTGTTGAGCAGTTCCAGCGCGCCCAGACAACGGCCACGCACCGCCAGCGGCACACACAGAATCGAGCGCGTGACAAAACCGGTATCAGCATCAACTATGGCAGCGAAACTCGCGTCCAGCGCCACATCGCGCACGATACGTGGCTGATTCAGGGCCACGGTCTGGCCAACGATGCCCTGGCCGGCGGCGAGGCGCAGCCCGCCGATGTCGACCGGCCCGGCACACTCGCGACAGACCAGCGTGGCGCCGTCCTCTTCAAGCAGAAAAATCGACGCCGCCTCGGCGTCGAGATGCACCATAAAACGATCGATGGCGTTTTTGAGCGTTTCGCCGATGTCGAGTGAACTGGCGAATTCCTGGGTCAGATCGGCAAGGAAGCTGGCGGCGACATCCGGCACCTCGCGCAGGATGGCCGGCGCCATCTCGCTCATCGCAACAGCGTACGCACGCGCGCCAGATAATCCTGCTCGTCGGGCATTCCGCCGCGCTGGCTGGCGGCCCACAACGCGGCCGCCAGTTGTTCCATGATGCGATGCTCGAGGCCGTGCACGTCGTGGTTTTCCTGGAGTACCAGTTGCCGGTAGAGCGCCATGATGCCGGCCGGCCTGTCGCTCTGGAGTTGCTCGATGAGAGCGACGTGCAGACCCATATGCAGAAAAGGATTGGTATCGCCGCCGCCGAAGTCACGCTCCAGCGCCCGCTCGCCCTGCGTCAGCACACGGTGATATTCAGGGTGGGCGCGGATCACTTCCGCGATCAGCGCCTCCAGGGGCGAAAGTGCCTCGGCGCGAGCCATCTTCTCCCATACTGCGAAAAAGAATTGTCGAGACTGGTCGCGTGATTCGACGAACATGCCGTCACTCTAACAGCGCGAAGCGCACTTAGGCCAATTCATTGCGCAAGATATTTGCGCTTGTCCCGCCATTCACACAACTCGGCCACCACGCACTGCGTGCAATGGGGATTGCGTGCCGTGCACACATATCGGCCATGCAGAATCAGCCAGTGATGTGCATGCATTAACAGCTCGTTCGGCACGGCGCGCAACAAACCCTGTTCGACCGCCAGCGGCGTTTTGCCCGGCGCCAGTCGGGTGCGATTGCCGACCCGGAAGATATGCGTATCGACGGCGATGGTCGGTTCACCAAAAGCCACGTTCATGACCACATTGGCGGTCTTGCGCCCCACTCCCGGCAAGGCCTCCAGTGCATCACGTTCGCGTGGCACTTCTCCCGCGTAGGTGTCGAGCAGGATGCGGCAGGTCTTGATGACATTCTCAGCCTTGGTATTGAACAGGCCGATGTTGCGGATATGGTGTTTCACGCCGGCGACACCCAGCGCCAGCATGGCGCGAGCATCGGGCGCGACCTGATAAAGCGTTGCAGTCGCCTTGTTGACGCTGACGTCGGTCGCCTGGGCCGATAACAACACCGCAATCAGCAACTGAAAGGGTGTCGCATAACAGAGCTCGGTGCGTGGCGCTGGATCGCGTGCCGCGAGACGACGCATGAACTCCGCTTTGACAGCCTTGTTCATGGCTCACCCCGCTTACGCGCGACCGCCGCCAGGATGGTCGCGCGCAGGCCGTCCGGCTCTGCTTCAACTTCGACCAGCGCCGGCACGCGACGCGCAGTATGACGCCCGTCGAGACGCGCAAGGCGACGTGCGTAGCGCGCACCGTTGTGCTCCGCGTCCGGCAAGGGCCGCTCGGCCGCAGGCATCTCGATACAATCAGTCGGACACACCGGCACACATAACTCACAGCCCGTACACCAGGCCGTGAACACCGTATGCATACGTCCAGCGGCGCCGATGATGGCATCCACTGGGCACGCATCGAGGCATTGCGTGCAGCCGATGCAGTCGATTTCGCGAATGGCCGCGACCCGCGCCGGTTCACTGACCAGCGCTGCGGCGTCATCGTCCCGCTGTAACAAAGCCGCGAGCCGCTGGCGCGTTGTTTCGCCGCCCGGCGGGCACAGCGCCACTGACTCGCCGTTGCCAATCAAGGCCTGCGCGTAGGGGCCACAACCGGCATATCCGCAACGTCGGCATTGGGTCTGGGGCAACAGCGCCTCGACCGCCGCGAGCAAGCGCGCCTGCTCCGTGCTCGCGGCGTGACTCACCTCAAAACCTGCGTCTACTTGACGCGCTGGCCAGCTTCAGCGCCGCTATCGACGCCGAGCAGGAACAGATCCGAGCCGCCGGGGCCGGCGGCCAGCACCATGCCTTCTGAAATGCCGAAGCGCATTTTTCGCGGCGCGAGGTTGGCGACCATCACCACATGGCGCCCAATCAAAGCCTCGGGTGCATAGGCCGCCTTGATGCCGGCGAACACGTTGCGCTGTTCAGTGCCGATATCGAGTGTCAGCTGCACGAGTTTGTCGGCGCCCTCCACGGCCTGGGCATTGACCACCCGTGCGATGCGCAAATCGACTTTGGCGAAATCGTCGATGCTTATGATTTCCTGTGCAGTGGCGGCTTCAGCCTTGGCCGGCGCGGGCGCCGCGCTCGGCGCTGGCGCAATCGCCGCCGGCTGGGCGCTGTGGCCTTCTTTACTCGCTTCTACCATGAGATTGATTTTCTCCCGTTCGACCCGCTGCATGAGGGGCTCGAATTTGTTGATGCTGGCGCCGAGCGGCACCGTGTTGACGTCCGCCCAGCACAGCGCCGCGCCGCCCAGAAATTGCTCGGCCCGACGGGTGGTGGCCGGCAGCACGGGCTTGAGGTAAATGAGCAGGATACGAAACAGGAAGATGCCCATGCTGCATACCGCCTGCAGTTCAGCATCGCGCGTGGCGTCCTTCGCAATCACCCACGGCGCGCGCTTGTCGATGTACTGATTGGCGCGGTCGGCCAGCGCCATGATGTCGCGCATCGCACGGCTGTATTCACGCGCCTCGTAGCAGGCCGCAAGCGGCTCCGCCGCAGCCTTGAGTTCGGCAATCAAGTCCGCGTCGTCGAGTTGCCCGGCCAGGCGGCCATCAAAACGTTTGGTGATAAAACCTGCGCAGCGGCTCGCGATGTTGACTATTTTGCCGACCAGATCGGCATTGACCCTGAGTTCAAAATCCTCGAGGTTGAGGTCGATGTCTTCGATGGCCGAACCGAGCTTGGCCGCGAAGTAATAACGCAGATACTCGGGGTTCAAGTGTTCAAGATAGGTGCGCGCGGTAATGAAAGTACCGCGCGACTTCGACATCTTGAGGCCGTCGACGGTCAGAAAACCGTGCACGAATACATTGGTCGGCAAACGGAAGCCCGCGCCATGCAGCATCGCCGGCCAGAACAATGTATGGAAATACATGATGTCCTTGCCGATGAAGTGATAGAGCTCGGTGGTGCTGTCGGGGCCGACATAATGCTCGAAGTCGAGACCGGTGCGTGCGCACAGATTCTTGAAACTCGCGAAATATCCGATCGGCGCGTCCAGCCACACATAGAAATATTTGCCCGGATGCCCCGGGATCTCGAAACCGAAATAGGGCGCATCGCGTGAGATGTCCCAGTCCTGCAGACCGGTCTCGAACCATTCGTTGAGCTTGTTGACGATGCCGCTTTGCAGTGCGTTGTCCTTCAGCCATTGACGCAATACGTCTTCAAAAGCGGCGAGGCGGAAGAACAGGTGTTCCGATTCCTTGAGTTCGGGTGTCACACCGGACAGGGCCGAGACCGCGTCGATGAGATCGGTCGGCGCATAGGTCGCGCCGCAGATCTCACAGGAATCGCCATACTGGTCAGGCGACTTGCAGCGCGGGCAGGTGCCGCGAATGAATCGGTCAGGCAGAAACATCTGTTTGACCGGGTCGAAAGCCTGACGGATGGCGCGCTGAGTGATATAGCCGCCGTCGCGCAGACGCGTGAAGATGGTCTCGGCTATTGCGCGGTTTTCCGGCGAATGGGTCGAATGGTAGTTGTCGAAAGCGATGCCGAAGTCGGCGAAGTCACGCTGGTGGGCTTCGCCGATACGCAAAATCAATTGCTCAGGCGTGACGCCCTCCTGCTCTGCCCGCAGCATGATGGGTGTGCCGTGGGCGTCATCGGCGCACACGTAGTGACATTCATGCCCGCGCATCTTCTGAAAGCGCACCCAGATGTCGGTCTGGATGTATTCCACCAGATGTCCGATGTGTATCGGGCCGTTGGCATAGGGCAGGGCACTGGTGACCAGGATCTGGCGTGTGGCGGACATAGCCTCTCGATTCGCAGGGATTTAGATCGCGAATTATAGGGAGCGACGGCGGGCGCGGCCATTGGATTGGTGGTATAGAATGCCGACCTCTCGCGAAAGGTCTGCCATGAACCATACAGAAGAAAGCATTCGCGCCGCGCTCGGCACCGATATTGACCCGTATCTCGGCCAGGATCTGGTCAAGGCCGGAGCAATTTTGGCCATCGACGCGGCAGCCTCACCGGCACTCATCAAAATTGAATTGGGCTTCCCGGTCGCGCGCTACGGCGCCGAACTCGAAACACGCCTGCGGGGCGTGCTGAGTCAGGCCGGCATCGCCGCGAATTTCGAGATAAGCTCGAAAATCATCGCGCGCGAAGTGCAGAAAGGCACCAAACCGATGCCGCAGATCCGCAACATCATCGCCATTGCCTCGGGCAAGGGTGGTGTCGGCAAATCGACCACCGCGGCCAATCTCGCACTGGCATTGCAGCAGGAAGGCGGCAAAGTCGGTGTGCTCGATGCCGACATCTACGGCCCCAGTCAGACCCGCATGCTCGCCAGCGGCGGCCGTCCCGAGAGCCGCGACGGCAAGTCCATGGAGCCGCGCGTCAGCTACGGTCTGCAGACCATCTCCATCGGCAACCTCATTGAAGAAGACACGCCGATGATCTGGCGTGGACCGATGGTGACGGGCGCGCTCGAACAATTGCTGACCGACACCAACTGGCATGACCTCGATTATCTGGTCATCGACCTGCCGCCCGGCACCGGCGACATTCAACTCACCCTGTGCCAGAAGATTCCGGTATCCGGCGCAGTGATCGTGACCACCCCGCAGGACATTGCCCTGCTCGACGCGCGTAAAGCGCTCAAGATGTTCGAGAAGGTCAATGTGCCGGTGCTCGGCATCGTCGAAAACATGAGCGTGCATATCTGCAGCAACTGCGGTCATGCCGAACACATCTTCGGCGCCGGTGGTGGTCAGTCGATGGCGACCCAGTACGGGGTTGATCTCATCGGCTCGCTGCCGCTTGATATCGCCATCCGCGAAGGCGTGGACAACGGTCGGCCGACGGTCGCCATTGCGCCAGACTCGGCCGTCGCCGGCATGTCCCGCGAGATCGCGCGGCGTATCGCCGC
>CAMCBY010000106.1 GCA_945873015.1 Klebsiella pneumoniae | reverse complement strand
CGCCAGGGCCAACGTGAACAATCCACCCAGCGGTAAGGTCAGGGCTTCGGTCAGCACCACGGACGCAAACTCCGGCAGAATGCCCGAAGCCAGCGCCACCAGCCACGCCGCCCAGGCGCACAGCAGGCGCGCTGTCCAGACATAGGCGGTTGCCCACAGCAGGGTCAGTGTCACCATCAATAATGTTATTTGAACCCACACCAGACTGTCGTAGTCCTGCCGGCAGGGTGTGGTGTCAGACGTGCGCCGCACGACCGCGCAGGCGAGGGTGTCGCGCAAGCTGTGGTCGTGCCGCATCAACTGCGCGACCAGCCACGGATACAGTGGTGCAACGTCCATGTCTGGTAGTGGCGCGCGAGTGGTGTTGCGGTAGCGGCCGAACACACCGAACTCACTGACGCCCAGCGCGAGCTTCACATAGACCCGCGCGTCGGACTGCGGGGTGCTGGCAGGCGGGCGGGCGGACACCATGAAATACAGACACAGGGCACCCAGCAGGCTGACCAGCAGCAGGTGTTTGGCCAGTGGTGCGCGCGGTGGCGTGAAGGAGGAGGGCAGGGCACTCATGGTATTGAAGGCGGATACAAGGGACGGCGTAAGGCACACCCTCCCTTGCTCATCTCATCAGAAATGCACGCGGTGTGCACCGCCAGCTGCGCAGTGACGGCGACGAGCAAGGCTGCCCGTCGCCGACCACGGGTGCATCAGGAGTAAACGATCACGCCGCGCGCGTTGACACCTTTCTCCAGATCGGCGAACGCTTCCGGCGCTTCGTCGATGGTGTAGGTGCGGGTGACGAGGCGATCGAGGTCGAGCTTCTTCTGGCGATAGAGGTCGAGATACATCGGGAAGTCGACCTTGAAGTTCGCGTTGCCATACATGCAGCCGCGAATGGTCTTGCCGGTGAAGGGCACGATCATGGCGTTGAACGAGAAACGGTCGTCGGCGCGACCGACACCCACCAGCACCGTCATGCCGCCCATACGCGTGGCCTTGAAGCAGGCTTCCACCAGCTTGCCCATGCCGACCACTTCAAAGGCGTAATCGACGCCGATGCCGTTGGTCATGTCGAGCACCTGCTTGAAGGCGTCACTCTTGGGGTCGACCACATCGGTTGCGCCAAACGTGCGCGCCAGTTCCATGCGCTCGGCGGACAAATCGACCGCGATGATCTTGGCCGCACCGGCAATGCGTGCGCCCTGGATGACGTTGAGACCAACGCCGCCGCAGCCGAACACCGCCACCGTCGAGCCGGGTTTGACTTCCGCCGTTTTGATGGCTGCGCCAGCACCGGTAGTGACACCACAGCCGACCAGCGCCGCAGCCTTGAAATCATGGCTCTTGTCGATCGACACCACGCACACCGAAGGCACCACGCAGTATTCCGCCATGTTGCCCAGGAAGGACATCACGGCGATTTCTTTTCCGTCGAGTTTGACGCGGCTGGTGCCGTCAATGAGGCCGCCATGCGGCTTGTTCTGCAGGCACAGGTGCGGCTCTTGATGATCGCAGAAGTAACAATTGCCGCAGTTCGGGATGAAGGACAGCACCACGTGGTCGCCGGGCTTGACGTTGGTCACGCCTTCGCCGACTTCCTCGACGATACCGGCGCCTTCGTGGCCGAGCACCGAGGGCAGCTTCCAGCGGATGGTGCCATTGATGATGGAGAGATCCGAATGACAGATGCCGGTCGCCTTCATCTTGACCAGCACTTCGCCGGTCTTGGGCTTGTCGAGGGTGACATTGGCTACGGAAAATTCGTTGACTGCGTGTGCGACTACCGCCTTCATAAGGGTCGGGCCTCCTGGATACGTGGAATGGGCTGGATGGAATGCCGGGAGGTTAGCATTTTTTGTCCGGCGCAGGCGCGCCGGACCGCCTCCTGTCGCGCCACAGGACAAGCCCACACCGGCGCCGGCGCAGAGCGATTTTTACCTTCGCATAATTGCCTGCGCATGTTTAGAATGCAGTCAAGCCCAGAGTGCACTGCGGCCGGCGACAGCCGCCGGCCGACTGCGGGTGTGGGCAATCAACGATGGAGGCGACGACGGTGATTCGAGCAAGCAACATCCTGCGAGTCGGATTCGTGCTGGCCCTGTGGTGCGGCACGGCCGTGGCCGCCGAGCCGCTGCCGCCAGAGACAATTGGCGTGGCGCCGGCGCCGGTCGCGACCCCCCACCGCCTGTATCTGACCGACCTTCAGATTGCGCACATCACCGACGGCCTGGTGCACATCGTCGATGGCCAGTCGTTCAAATATCTGGGCATGTTCTCTACCGGCCTGTTCGGCATCACCGCCCTGTCCAGCGACAGCTCGGAGATGCTGGTCGCCTCTACTTATTACACCAAGCGCAATCGCGGCGACCGCTTCGACCAGCTCGAGGCCTACGACACCAAGACCTTTGCGCTCAAGAAAGAAATTCAGATCCCGGCCAAACACGCCATGGCACTGCCCTATAAGGGCACCATCGCGCCGTCGGTGGACGATGCGTGGGTGTTCATCCAGAACGCCACGCCTCTGGCGTCGGTGACGGTGGTCGATCACAAGGCCTGGAAGGTCACCGCCGAGGTGCCGACTCTGGGCTGCTGGATCATCCTGCCGTCGCAAAGCAATCCGCGCCGTTTTGCGACGCTGTGCGGCGATGGCACGCTGGTGACCGTGACCTTGAACGCGAAGGGCGATACCGCCACCCAGACCCGCAGCGAGAAACTCTTCGACCCGGAGAAAGATCCGCTGTTCGTGCAGGGCGAGCGGGTCGGCGATACCTATTCGTTCGTGTCCTACGAGGGTAACGTCAAGGTCATCAATGTCGGTGGCGATGTCGCCAAACTCGAAGACAGCTGGTCGCTGCTCGATGAGGCCGACAAAAAGGCCGGCTGGAAGCCGGGCGGTTACCAGGTGCAGGCGCTGCATGCGCCCACCAAACGGCTGTATGTCGCGATGCACGATGCGGCCAAGAACGGCAGCCACAAAAATCCCGCTAAGGAAATCTGGGTATACGATCTCGCTACCAAGAAGCGCATCCAGCGGGCGCCGGGCTCGGGCTCCATCGCGATGGCTTTGACCAAGGAAGCCAAACCGACGCTCTACGCCTACGACGGCATGAACCTGAAATTCGTGCGTTACGAGACCTCGCCGGAACTCAAGCCCGTTGCGAGCGGTGACAAGGTCGGTGATTTTGCCGGTCTGGTCGAGACGCATTGACGGCATGACACCCGACCCGGTCGTGACCCATCTGGTGGCGGCAGCGCTCGCGATCCTGCTGCTGGTCGGGGCATGGCAGAAGCTGCGCGACCAGGTAGCGTTCCGCACCGCGCTTGAAGCTTATGACATCGTGCCGGCCACCAGTCTGACTGCGGTTTTCGCCTGGCTGTTGCCCTGTGGCGAAGCGCTGGCCGCTGTCACGCTGGTGATCGACCGGACTCGCACTTTCGGCGTGGCGCTCGGCGCTGTGCTGCTGACCGTGGTGACAGCGGCGGTCATCATCAACCTGCTGCGTGGTCGCACCGATCTCGGTTGCGGGTGCGGTGGCATCGAAGACGAACAAAAACTGTCGTGGGCGCTGGTGGCGCGTAATGGTGTGTTGCTGGCCCTGCTCGCCTTGGTCGGTCTCGAACCTGCTGCGCGTGAATTCACCGCCCTCGATTATGTGACCATCGCCGGCGGCGCCTGCGCGCTTTACGGCCTGTATGCGATGGTCAATCAATTGCTCGCCAACCAGCCGCGCCTGGTGCGCCTGCGGAGCCTGGCATGAACGACGCCCTGGTAGTGGCGGTGGTGGTGCTGTGGATGCTGGTCATCGCGCTGGTGGTGGCGGTGTTTGCGCTGGCCCGCCAGATTGGCGTGTTGTATGAGCGCGTCGCGCCGATGGGCGCACTGATGATGGACGAGGGGCCGAAAGTCGGCGACCTCGCGCCGGTTTTTAATCTCACCACCCTGGCGGGTCCGCGTGTGCAGGTCGGTGCGCCGGGCGCGCACAGCACGCTGGTGTTTTTTGTCTCGCCGACCTGCCCGGTGTGCAAGAAACTACTGCCGGTATTGCGCTCCTCGGCCAAGGTTGAAAGCGCGTGGTTGCGTGTGGTGCTGGCCAGCGATGGTGACGAAGCCAAGCAGCGTGCTTTCTATGAGAAGGCCGAACTGGCGGATTTTCCCTACGTGCTGTCGGCCGAATTGGGCATGGCTTACAAAGTCGGCAAGCTGCCCTTCGCGGTTCTGATCGATGAAACGGGCCGTGTGCGCGCCAAAGGTCTGATCAATTCCCGCGAGCAGTTGGAAAGTCTCTTCACGGCCAAGGATCTTGGCGTGGAGTCGATTCAGGAATATTTGCAGAAAGCATAACCTCAAGGTGGGGACTCGCTTATGAAATGGTTCGACGAGTTTTTTGAGCGTCAGGCGCGCGCGGTGGCGCAGAGGACCTCGCGTCGCAGTGCGCTGACCAGAATCAGCCGCGCGCTGGTCGGAACCGCGTTCCTGTTGCCGGTGTTGCCGTTCGCGCGTGTTGCGCAAGCCGCGCACGGCGCGGCTCCTGCGTCACCTGACGTCAAAGTCGATCCGAAAGACGATACGCAGTGCGAATACTGGCGTTATTGTTCGTTGGACGGTTTCCTGTGCACCTGCTGCGGCGGCTCGACCACCACCTGTCCGCCCGGTTCGCAGGCTTCGTCGGTGACCTGGATCGGCACCTGCCACAATCCCGATGACAACCGTGACTACATCGTCAGTTACAACGACTGCTGCGGCATCGCGTCCTGCGGTCGCTGTTTCTGCAATTTCAACGAAGGCGAACGCCCTGGCTATCGCATGAGCGTGCACAACGACGTCAACTGGTGCATGGGCAACGAAAGCAGCATCTACCACTGCACCGTGTCGGTGGTGCTGGGCGTGTCGGGCGGCCCCGCCTGAGAGTGCGCCGCTGGGGTTTGCCGATCGCGGCCGTCTGCGCCGCGATCGTGAGTATCAACGCGGGTGGCGAGCCGTCACTGCAGACTGCGCGCACCACACCTGCCGAACTCGACTATCTGCAATTCTGTTCCGGCTGCCACCAGAGCGATGGCAGCGGCAGTGTCGGCAATCATGTGCCGCGCTTGCCTGGCAGCGTCGGTCATTTCGCGCGTACTACCGAGGGACGCGCATTTCTGATCCAGGTCGGTGGCGTGGCGCAGTCGCCGATCAGCGATGCCGCGGTCGCGGCCTTGCTCAACTGGATGCTGCCGGCCTTCGACAGCGCCAATCTGCCTCCTGACTTCACACCCTTCAGTGCTGCTGAAGTCGCCACGGCGCGCGCCACGCGCCCGGGCGATCTGGCGGCGGCGCGCGCGCGGGTTGCCTCGCAACTCGCAGCGCGCGGTATCGAGGTCGCGAAGTACTGACACTTATGGCCAGCGCGGGCTGTGCAGATTCCCCGATAGATAGCCGAAATTTCGCCGCATATTTCCGCATTTAGCGCGCTCAGGCGCTTGGCATGTCGCGACCATACGGCGTAGAATCCCGCCCCGTTCTCGCATGTCGTACCCACCGGGATTGGTGAAGTCCATCCCGCACGGAGGAGTGGCGATTGAAGCCCACAGATATTGGTAATCCCGACTACTTTCACAAAGTAGTTGACTGTCAGTGGGCCTGCCCGGCCCATACCCCTGTCCCCGAATACATTCGCTTGATCGCGGCCGGCCGGTATGCCGATGCCTACATGGTCAACTGGAAATCGAATGTGTTCCCCGGCATTCTCGGCCGCACCTGCGACCGTCCTTGCGAACCGGCATGCCGGCGCGGGCGTGTCGAAGATGAGCCGGTCGCAATTTGCCGTCTGAAACGTGTCGCCGCCGACTACAAGGGCGACGTCACGGACCGCATGCCGGCGCCGGCAGCGAAGAAGAACGGCAAACGTATCGCCTGCATTGGTGCCGGCCCTGCGTCGCTGACCGTGGCGCGCGATCTTGCGCCTCTCGGTTATGACGTCACGGTCTACGACGGCTCGCAACGCGCCGGCGGCATGATCCGCAGCCAGATCCCGAAATTCCGCCTGCCCGAGGAGGTGATCGACGAAGAGGTCGGTTACATCTTGAACCTGGGCGTCGATTTCAAGAGCGGTGTGTGGGTCAATTCGCTGAAGGACATCCTCGCCGAGAAATACGACGCGGTATTTGTTGGCACCGGTGCGCCGCGCGGCCGCGACCTCAATATCCCGGGTCGCAAGGAAGCTGCCGAGCACATCCACATCGGTATCGACTGGCTGTCGTCGGTCGCTTTCGGTCACATCGAAAAAATCGCCAAGCGCGTCATCGTGCTCGGTGGTGGTAATACCGCGATGGACTGCTGCCGCTCTTCCAAGCGCTTAGGCGGCGAGGAAGTGACGGTCATCGTGCGTTCCAGCTTCGAGGAAATGAAAGCCTCGCCGTGGGAAAAGGAAGACGCCCAGCACGAAGGCATTCCCATTCTCAACTTCATGGTGCCCAAGACCTTCGAACACGAGAACGGCAAGCTGACCGGCATGACCTTCGAGACCGTGCGCGCCGAATACGACGCCAAGGGTCGCCGCTCGCTGGTGCCTACCGGTGAACCGGACAAGTTCGTGGCGGCTGATGCTGTGCTGATCGCGGTCGGTCAGGAAAACGCCTTCCCCTGGATCGAACGCGACATCGGTCTCGAGTTCAACGAATGGGATATGCCCAAGCTGAACGAAGCGACCTTCCAGTCGTCCATCCCCAATGTGTTCTTCGGCGGCGATTCGGCACTCGGCCCCAAGAACATCATCTGGGCGGTCGCTCACGGTCATGACGCGGCGGTGTCCATCGACAAGTTCCTGCATGCCGATGATCTCTCCGATCGTCCGCTGCCGCAGGTCTCCATCACCTCGCAGAAGATGGGCATCCACGAGTGGAGCTATGACAACGATGTCTCCAACGACCATCGTTTCAAGGTGCCGCTGAAGGATCTCAAGCTCGCGCTCGCCAACATCAAGGTCGAAGTCGAACTCGGATTCGACCAGAAACTTGCGCTGGCCGAGGCCGAGCGGTGCTTGAACTGCGACGTGCAGACGGTGTTCGCCGACAAACTGTGCATCGAGTGCGATGCCTGCGTCGATATCTGCCCGGTGGACTGCATCAACTTCACCGACAACGGCGAAGAAATGGAGGTGCGCGGCGAACTGCGTGCGCCATCCACCGACAAGTCACAGGATCTGTATGTGTCCGGTCCCTTGAAGACCGAGCGCGTCATGATCAAGGACGAAAACGTCTGCCTGCATTGCGGTCTGTGTGCCGAGCGTTGCCCGACGGGCGCCTGGGACATGCAGAAGTACGTGATGGAGATGGAATACGCTGGACCCGGCTGCCGCACCAAGCGCGCCGGTGTTCGCGCGGCCTGAGCGGAGTCATTTGACACTCATGAAGAAGCAACTCGAAGCGGTCAACGACTTCGTCGTCAAGTTCGCTAACGTCAATGGCTCAGGCTCGGCGTCGGCCAACGCCCTGTTCGCCAAGTCCATCATGCGTATGGGCGTGCCGGTCAGCCCGCGGAATATTTTCCCCTCGAACATCCAGGGCCTGCCGACCTGGTACGAGGTGCGGGTATCGGAGCGCGGTTGGTTGGGGCGCCGTGGTGGTGTCGACTTCATGGTCGCCATGAATCCGCAGACCTGGAACGAGGACGTCAAGGAAATCGCCGCCGGCGGTTACCTGTTCTACGATTCCACCAAGCCGATGCCGGCCTCCAAGTTTCGCGATGACATCACCGTCATCGGCATGCCGCTGACGCAGATCTGCAATCGCACCTATACCGATGCGCGCCAGCGTCAGTTGTTCAAGAACATCATCTATGTCGGTGCGCTGTCGGCGCTGCTCGACATCGATGCGGAAGCGATCAAAAAGCTGATTGCCGAACAGTATCGCGGCAAAGAAGCGCTGCTCGATTCCAATATCAAAGCCTTTGAAATGGGCCGCGATTACGCCAAGGCAGAATTCAAATGCCCGATTGGCCTGCGTTGCGAAGCGCGCGATGCGGTGGGCGACCAGGTATTCCTCGAAGGCAACAGCGCGGCGGCTTTAGGCGCGGTCTACGGCGGCGCGACAGTGTGTGCGTGGTATCCCATCACGCCGTCCTCGTCGGTAGCCGAAGCCTATGAGCGGCATTGCAAGAAATTCCGTCGTGAGCCTGAAACCGGCGATGCGCGTTACGCCATCATTCAGGCCGAAGACGAACTCGCTTCGATAGGCATGGTGATCGGCGCGGCCTGGAACGGCGCGCGCTCCTTCACCGCAACCTCCGGCCCGGGCATATCGCTCATGCAGGAATTTATCGGTCTTGCCTACTTCGCCGAGATTCCTGCCGTCATCATCGACGTGCAGCGTGGTGGCCCGTCTACCGGCATGCCGACCCGCACCCAGCAGTCCGACGTGCTGTCCTGCGCCTACGCGTCGCACGGCGATACCAAACATGTGTTGTTGTTCCCGGAAGACCCGCGTGAGGCTTTTGAGTTGACCGCGCTGGCGTTTGATTACGCGGACCGTCTGCAGACCCCGATTTTTGTGATGTCCGATCTCGACATCGGCATGAACGAGCGCCTGTGCAAACCGCTGACCTGGGATGACAGCAAGCAGATTGACCGCGGCAAGGTCATGACCGCCGAGATGCTCGAGGCCGGCACCACTTTCGGCCGTTATCTCGATGTCGACGATGATGGTATTCCCTTCCGTACCTATCCTGGCACGCATCCCAAGTCGGGTGCCTATTTCACCCGCGGCACGACCAAGGACCGCATGGCGAAGTACAGCGAAGCGGGCCCGGACTACATCGAGAACATGGAGCGGCTGCTCAAGAAGTTCGAGACTGCCAAGAGCATCCTGCCGGTGCCGGTGCGTCACGCGAACAAGGTCGCGACCCGTATCGGTGTGATGTATTACGGTTCTACTGCGCCGGCAATGGAAGAAGCCTTCGAACTTCTGCACGACGAAGGTATCGTGGTCGATGGTCTGCGCATCCGCGCTTTCCCCTTCCATGAGGACGTTGACAAGTTCGTGGCGGCCCATGACGCCGTATTCCTGGTCGAGCAGAACCGCGATGCGCAATTGCGCACGCTGCTTATGACCGAATGCGAAATGGACGCGGCCAAGCTGACGCCCGTATTGCACTACGACGGCACGCCGATCACCGCGCGTTTTATCGCCGGCGCTATCGCCGCCAAGCTTGGCGCGCGGAACGCGCAGGCTCAACGCAGCGCCGCTGGTAACTCTTGAGGCATCAAATACGCGCGGCCGGCCCGTGCCGGCGGCGCGCAGGACACAAGCCATGACCTACATTGCCAAACCGAAACTCAACCACCCGCAGGCCGCCGTCAATGACCTCGGCTTCACGCGCCGGCATTACGAAGGCACGGTATCGACGCTGTGTGCCGGATGCGGCCACGACTCCATCAGTGGCGCGTTGATTCAGGCCTTCTTTGAACTGTCCATCGAGCCGCATCGAGTGGCCAAGCTGTCGGGCATCGGTTGCTCGTCCAAGACCCCCACTTATTTCCTCGGTGGCTCACACGGCTTCAACAGCGTGCATGGGCGTATGCCCTCGGTGCTGACCGGTGCCAATCTCGCCAATCGCGAACTTATCTATCTCGGCGTGTCCGGCGATGGTGATTCTGCATCGATTGGTTTCGGCCAGTTCGCGCACTCCATCCGGCGCGGCGTGAACATGTTGTATGTGGTCGAGAACAACGGCGTTTACGGCCTGACCAAAGGCCAGTTCTCGGCGACGGCCGACCCGGGTTCGAAGTCCAAGAAGGGCGCCGTCAACAGCGACAGCGCGATTGATCTGGTCAGCGTTGCCATGCAACTCGGTGCGACCTTCGTCGGACGCAGCTTCTCTGGCGACAAGCAGCAGCTCGTGCCGCTGTTGAAGGCCGCCATCGCGCACAAGGGCGCGGCCTTTATCGACGTATTGTCGCCATGTGTCGCGTTCAACAACCACGGTGGTTCGACCAAGAGCTACGACTATCTGCGCGAGCATAACGAAGCGGTCAACCGCCTCGACTTCATTCCGAAGCGCGAAGAGATCACCGCCAGCTATGCCGCCGGCACAGTCGAAGACATTGAGCAGCATGATGGCAGTGTGGTGCGCCTGCACAAGGTCGCCGAGGATTACGATCCTTACGACCGCATCGCCGCCATGAACTATCTGCAGGCCCATGCCGCGCGCGGTGAACTGGTCACCGGCCTGTTGTATCTCGACCGCGAGCCCGAGGATCTGCATTCTCACTTAGGCACGGTCAAGGCGCCGCTCAACTCCCTCGGCGATAAGGAATTGTGCCCCGGCGCCAAGGCTCTCGACGCCTTCAACGCCTCCCTGCGCTAAGCGCCTGCGGGCAACGGGCGTTATGCCCGTGCCCGGCCCTCGTTCGTTCTGCCGGTGGTGCGAATCCTTTCGCACCTTCATTCCAGAGATAATCTCAGCGGCGCGCCATTCAATGTGCGAATGAATTCGCACCTACGCCGGAGCGCCATCGTATGC
>CAMCBY010000105.1 GCA_945873015.1 Klebsiella pneumoniae | reverse complement strand
CGATCGCAGCGCGCCGGCATCTGGCCGCCGAATTCGATCCTCTCGGTGCCCATCGCCGCGCCGGCCGCGACCGGATGCAGTGCGGCGGTGAGGTTGTTGCCCTTACATGGCCCGTTGCCGAGCTTGATGTGATTGACGATATCGAGATTGGCAAGCTCCGGGACGGTCGTGATGTTGACCTTGCCGGTGGCGGGATCGGCGTCGAAGACAAAATCGATGGACTTGAAGTTGACCATCATCGCGTTGGGTAACACGTTATACAGCGCATCACCCTTGCCATCGAACGCGGCAGGGTCATCTTCCTCGACCAGAAATTCACTGTCGTCGATGATGATGTCGCCTTCGATATGACGAATGCCGGTGCGCCGGATCTGTCCGACCAGCGCCCAGAAATCCTCAATCACCAGAAACGGGTCGCCGTAACCCTTGATGACGAGGTCGCCCTGCAACACATCGCCCTTGATTGGGCCATGGGTGAAGATGCGCGTCGGCAGGGTGTAGGTCGGACCGAACATATCGAGCGCACCCCAGGTGGTCACCACCTTGGCGGTTGAGGCCGGGTTGCGCAACGTATCGACATTCAGCGCGAGGCGCGGCGTGTTTTCATCGACGGCCTGCACTTCGATGCTGACGGCACTGGCCGGAATTTTGTGGCGCGTCATGACTTTCTGCACGGTGTCGGGCAGGCCGCCGGTGGCGGCGCCGGCCAGCGGCGATACAGTCATGAGCACGCAAACCACCACCAGCGCGGTGGCGCGTAGAAACTTCATGCTTACGGGGTTCCGAGTGGGCGACGGTGCGCGCTTAGGGCTGGGTGGCGGCGATACGATGTTTGCCGTGGTATTCCTTGTTCGGCTGCATATCGACGGCGCTCGCGACGCGGTTGGTCATGTTGTAGAACGCCGCCACGTTGGCGATGTCCCAGATATCCTTTTCACTGAAACCGGCATCGCGCAGCGCCTGTCGGTCGGGCTCGTCGATCTGCTCGCAATGCAAGGTGAGTTTGGCGGCGAAATGCAGCATCGCGCTGTGGCGCGGTGAGAGATCGGCAGCGCGGAAATTCATCACCATCAATTCGCCGAGCGCCGGGTCGCCGGAATACTCTCGCACCGCCGCGCCGTGCGCGGTGAGGCAATAAAAACAATGGTTCTGAGATGACACGACCACCGCGATCATCTCGCGCTCAAGCGTGGACAGACCGGACTCACCGAACATGAGCGCATTGTAGAAACGCGAGAAGGTGCGCAGTTGTTCAGCGTCATGGCTGTAGGCGGCCAGCACATTGGGCACCATGCCGAGTTTCTTGTCGCAGACCGCGAAATATTTCTGCAGATCTTCGGGCAGTTCGTCCCGGCTCGGTAAAGGAATGTCGAGCGCCATGATGTGGTCGCGAAGAGCCATGTAGTCCCCCAGGGTAAAGTGCTGTCGAGTCAGGCAAACAGGTCGCCCTGCGCAAGTCTATTGTAAACCGGTGGCTCGCATGAGTCGCCGAGTGCGGCATGGTAAATATGCGCCAGTGCCTGGCGCGGGCCGACGATATGCGACACCGCGAGGCCGCCGCGCTGCAGGTGATCGGCCAGCAATTGCCGATGACAGTGCCGGTAATCGGCTTCGGCACACATCACTGCGGTGGTGCGGTGAGCGGCAAGGCGCGCGAGTTCATCGGCCGCATCGCGAAACGGCGCGCCCAGCATGTGATCGGCGTAGCCGCGCAGGCTGGCATCGGTGAGGGCAATGTTGGGCGTATCGGCGCGCGGCAGGCGCCGGCCACCCAGCGCCTCGCCCCACCACTGATAGTCAATGCCGACCGCGCCGAGGCTGGCGGCCAGCGCGTCGCGCTCAAATTGCGGATGGCGGCGCGAGCGCGGCAGGCGGCGCACATCGACCAGCAGCGCGATGTCGAAATCGCGCAGCAGAGCAATGAACCCCTCGGCGCTGAGATTGCTGTGACCGATGCTGTAAATCATGGCCGCGGCGTGCGCCAGCGCGCGAGGTAGGCGGCCAGATGCAGACGCTCGAATTCCTGTGGCGACCAGGCCGCAGTCTCGAGTTCTTGGTGATGTGCGGGCGCCAGCACATAGGTCTGGGCGCCGAGCAGGTGGCCATCGGCGTCTCGCACCTGTACGGCCTGTCGCGAGTAGAGCGTGCTCTCCCACTCATCGAGGCGCTGCCACAGCGCGGCATCGAGGCCTTCGTACAGCAGGCCTTCGGTCAGTGCGCCGGGGGTTGCGATGATGGCTGGATAAACGCGCCGGCGCAGGCGGTAGCGCGCGAAGTCGGCAAGTGTCGCCGGGCGTTGCGTGAAGTGCCGCTCACACACCGCGTGCAGCACCGCCGGCATCATCAAAGTGCCGTACACGAACAGCCGATGGGCGGCGTCGCCTGCCGTCAAATCACGCCCGCCGTCTTGAGTGCGGCCAGCGCGGCGGCGTCGAGCCCCAGCAATTCGCCATAGACCGTGTCGTTATGCGCGCCGAGCTTGGGGCCCGGCCAGTCGGTCTTGCCCGGCGTGCGCTCGAGCAGGGGAATGATGGCCGGGATGTTAAGCGGCTGGCCGTCGATACTGACTTCCTGGAACAGACCACGGGCGCGGAAGTGCGGGTCTTCGAACATGTCGCGTGCGTCGTAGATGGGGCCGGCGGCGACCCCGGTCTCGTCGAGAATAGCGAGCGCCGCGGCTGCGTCCATTGAACTCGCCCAGCGCTGCACCACGCCGTCCACTTCTTCCTGATGGCGCACGCGCCCGGCGTTATCGGACAGGCGCGGGTCGCTCGCCATCTCAACCCGCCCAATGGCCTCGGCCAGACGCCTGAACATTGGATTGGTGTTGGCGCCAATCACGACCAGCTTGCCGTCGCCACAACGATAGGTGTTGGACGGCACGATGCCGGTCAAGGTTGAGCCGGACGGCTGGCGAATGACTCCATTGCCGTCGTATTCCGGGATCACCCCTTCCATGAGATTGAAGATGGCCTCGAAGATGGCGACGTCCACCACCTGGCCCAGGCCGTCTTTCTGGCGCCCGATGTAGGCCAGCAGCACGCCGAGCGCGGCGTGAATACCGGCCAGCGTATCGCCGATGGAAAGATTGGGCCGCACTGGCGCTTCACCCGGGAAACCATTCACATAACGAAAGCCACCATAGGCTTCACACACTGAGGCGAAGCCGGCCTTCGGTGCATTGGGGCCGGTCTGGCCGTAGCCGGAAATACGCGCGTAGATGAGGCCCGGATTACGCACCTTGAGAGTGTCAGGTCCGAGCCCCCATTTCTCCATGATGCCGGGCCGGAAGTTCTCCACAAACACATCGGCCTTGGCGGCCAGTTCGCCGAGCAGGGCGCGGCCCTGCTCGGTGCGCAGGTCGAGGGTGACGCATTTTTTGTTGCGCGCGATGCTCGCCCACCACAGCGAGGTGCCGTTACGCATCTCACGCCAGCCGCGTATCGGGTCGCCGCCATCGGGCGGCTCGACCTTGATCACCTCGGCGCCGAAATAGCCGAGGATGGTGCCGGTAAAAGGGCCGGCCAGCAGTTGGCCGGCTTCGATGACACGCATGCCGGCGAGGGGCCGGCTGTCCGGATTGGCATGGCTCATGGGCGGCTTCACGCTACGGTGTCTGGGTGCATACCGGCGCGCCACCAAGGGCTGTCGACCGCAGCAGAGCAAGCATAATCGAGATGCCGCTGAGGTTGGCGATTTCGTCCAGCAGTGACGCGCTGCGGTTCGGTGTGAGGCTTTGCAGGCCCTCGATGCCGAGGCCGAGGGCGCCGAGCGCAAGGGCAATCGACAGCCAACGGGTGCGTCGATAGCCGCGGCCGAAGCTCAACATGAGGCTGCCATACATGCCGGCATGCACCAGCTTGTCCGCGCTCCAGAATTCCATCGAAGCAGGCACCGGCACGGTCAACAACGACAGCGCCAGCACCAGTGCCACGCCCAGCCAGGCCAGCAGCCGCCACGTTCGCGGCGGCAGGCAGTCGAGCAGTTGTGCCATCACGGGCGTTGACCGGAGGCGCTGGAGTGCAGCGCGGGATGGGCGCGGCCGCTATTGCTGGACATGAAATGTGCGGTCTTGAATGGGTGGTTGGCGATTGTACTGGTGTTGGCGGCGCCGATGCTGTGGGCGGGCGACTATGAAGACGCCAAACACGCCTATGCAGACGGTGACCGCGATCAGGCACTCAACAGTTTTGCCCGGCTCGCCGCGCAAGGCGAGCCGCGCGCGCAGTTCATGCTGGCCGGCATGCATGAACGCGGCGAGGGAGCGCCGCGCGATGCCGCCCAGGCGCTGGACTGGTACCACAAGAGCGCTGAACTCAATTACGGCCCCGCACAACTGCGCCTTGCGCAGGCCTTCGACCAACGCTCGCAGAACAAACCTGACAAGGCCGAGGCGCGGCGCTGGTTTGGCCGTGCCGCCCTGCAGGGCATGGACGAAGCGGTTACGCGTATGCAGGGTTATGCCGAACACGGCGATGTCGAGGCGCAACTGCAACTCGGCCGCATGTACTACCACGGGCGCGGCGTGATCCGCAGCGATAACGACGCTTATGGCTGGTTTCGGCGCGCCGCTGAGCAAAACGCCGAGGAGGCTGTTTTTGCGATTGCCCGCATGTACGAGCGCGGCCGTGGCCGCGAGCAATCCTGGAGCGAGGCGGTATCCGCCTACCAGCGCGCCTCTGCGCTCGGCTATCTGCCCGCCACCTACAATCTCGCGCGCCTGTATCGTCTCGGCCAGGGCATCGGTGCAAATCTCGACATGGCGCGGGTGTTGTACGAACGCGCCGCTGAAGGCGGCTCGCTGGCGGCGCAGATGAGCCTTGCGATGCTCTACGAGGCCGGCGTCAACTGGCCACAAGATGTGCCGCGCGCGGTGCAGTGGTATCGCCAGGCGGTGGCACAAGGTAGTGCCGAGGCGGCCTTGAATCTTGGCTATCTCTATGCGGTCGGCCGCGGCGTCGGCAAGGATTCTATCGAAGCCTGTGCGCTGTTCCGCGTTGCTGCGAGCCGCGGCCAGAGTCTTGCCAGTGCCAACCTGGCTGACATCGAACCGACCTTGAGCGCCGCGCACAAAGTTGAGGCCGACAAGCGCGCGCGCGCCTATGGGCTGGCGCCGGCGCTCGAGACGGCGCAATTGACGCCTTGAGACGCGCGCAGCATTGCTCAGGAAAATATCCCATCTACGACCTCGTCAATCGGCGGCATCGCCGCATGTAGTCAGTCCCGCTAAGGTCTAACCTCGACAGCGACTGTTGCCGTGCATGGAGCATGGCCGCAGCGGGTCGGCAAGGAATGTCGACTCTGATGCCCTGGGCGGGCGCCCGGCACTGCGGTGCACATGGCGCCGCAGGATTGAGCAGTTTCAAGATCGAGGGACCGATCGATGCAGACAAGGACGTTTGCGTGCGTGGCCTTTCTATGGCGCGCGCACTGGAGGACTTATCTCATGACGCTGTTGCTGGCGGCCACTGTGTCGGCCCCGCCGTTGGCGGCTGCCAACGCGAGCAATACGCTGCCGCGCGAAAGCTGGCGTGCGCGTGTGCCCAGCAAGGACACCCCGCCCGTCTCGATAGCCACGACCCTTGGCCACTATCGCTCCGCAGGCGAAGCGTTTCTCGCTCTCGACGCTTATGCGGTGAGCAATGGCCCGCCCCTCGACAAGGCGCAACGTATGTTCAGTACCGGCCTGGCCGAAGCGCTGCCGGGCACCACCATCGAATTCGACGCAGACAGCGATGACGATGGCGAAATCGATGCGCATCTGTATAGCGAGCCGCTCAATCAGTTCGGCGCCTTTCCGCGTAACTGCTCGCGCGGCGATGGCGCGGCGTTTCCGTCCGGCGGCGCCATATCACTGACCTCAGGGCTGGTCTACGAACCGGCCAAGGAACCGGGTCGAGTCGTTGGGCCCTTGATCAATAGTTTGTGTGAGCGGGTCTATTGCCAGGGCGTCAGTGGCTGCGGCAAGCAGGGCAACATCTTATGGTTCCATCGTCGCGCGGTGGCGACCTTTGTCGCCCAATACGATCCGAGCCACGGTGTGTGCGACAGCGATCGCCGCAGCGTGTTTGAAGATCTGCTCGGGCGGCGCAGCGGCGCGCAGAGCTGCGAAGTGGTGGGCGGCCTGAATGAGGGCGCCAACCTCGGTGGCGAATGTCCTGCGCTGGCCAACGGCTCGAATCCGGTCAACACCGTCACCGGCAACAAATACCAGCAAGAGCGCGACTATGCCGGCACGGTGCACGGCGAACTGCGTTTCGATCGTTATTACAACAGCCTGTTGACTGAACATCAGGATATCGGTCTCGGCTGGCGCCATTCCTACCACGCCAACTTGAGCGTCACGACTGCGCGCAACGGTGACCAGTCGGCACGACTGACGCGTCCCGATGGGCGCGAACTGGTGTTCAATCGTCCCGCCGGTAGTGCAGGTTTCAGCAGTGATCCGCTGACAGTCGGTCAATTCAGTCTGATAGCGGGCAGCACCGCCTATGAGTTTATTGACGGCAATGATGTGCGCGAGCGTTACGATTTTGCGGTCTCGAGACGGGTCAGCCGCGGCACCGTCGCTCATCTCATGCTTGCGAGCCGTTACGACCCGCGCAGCGGACGGCACGAACGCCTGCGCTACAACAACAAGCGCTTATTGACCGAAGTGGCTGGGCGCTTTGGCCGTAGCCTGAGCCTCGTGCACGACAGTCAGGGCCGGTTGCGCGAAATCACCGACCCCGCCGGCCGTCGCTACAGCTTCAGCTACGATCGCCTCGGCCGTCTGCTGAGCGTTACCTATCCTGACCTCGATGACCGCGTCGATGACATCGCGAGTCGCGCCAACAATCCGCTGCGCAGCTACCGCTACGAAGATGCCGACTGGCCCAAAGGCCTGACCGACATCGTCGACGAGAGCGGCACCGTGTTCGCCCATTGGGACTACGACAACCGCGGTCGGGCCCTCGTCAGCGAACATGCCGGCGGCGCGCAGCGCGTGTTATTCGACTATCAGAACGCCTACACCGCCATCACCGATGCGGCCGGCCAGACCCGCACTTACAACACTCAGGTTGAATACGGCGTCGGCCTGATCTCGGCGGTCAGTGGTGGCGATTGCACTGTCTGTGGCGCCGGCCCGCTCGCGGCCACCAGCTACGATAGCAACGGCCATCGCAACCTGGTGACCGACCATCTGGGACAAGTTACAGACTTCGACTACGACGCGACCGGCCTCGAGTTACGCAAGCGCGAAGGCAGTGGTGCCGAGCAACGGATCACCTCCACGGACTGGCTGCCGACCCTGCGGCTGCCCAAAACCATGACCATGACCGACGGCGCAGGACACGAGCTTCGTCGTGTGAGTTATGAGTATTGGGGCGGCATGCTCAAACAGCGCAGCGATGAGGACCTGTTGACCGGCGGCGCCACCCGCAGCACCCGCTATCAATTCTTCGGTGAAGACGATACCAGCGATCCCCGCTACGGACTTCTGAAAAGCGTCGACGGGCCGCGCGATGATGTGCTCGATATCAGCCACTACGACTACGACCCGGCGAGTGGCAATCTCATCCAAATCACCGATGCGCTCGGTCACATTACGCGCTACACATCCCACGATGCTGATGGGCGGGTGCTGACTGAAATCGATGCCAACGGTGTGGAGACACGCTACGCCTATGACGCGCGTGCACGACTCACCTTGCGCAGTGTGGCGGGCGCCGAGACGCGTATGCAATACGATGCGCGTGGTCTGCTGGTGGCGGCGATTTTTCCGGACCAGTCGACTCAAAGTTATGTCTACGACGCGGCGCAACGCCTGGTGCGTGTGGCCGACAGCAGTGGCAACGCCGTGGAGTACACGCTCGACGCTTTGGGCAATCGCATCGGCGAGCGTCACCTCGATAACGAGGGCAAGCAGGTCACGGGTGTGAGCCGCGTCTACAACCGCCACAACCAGCTCGAACAACTGCTCGGCGGTGCCGGCCAGACCACCGGTTATCGTTATGACGCGAACGGACGTTTGCAGACCGTGCTCGATCCGCGCGGTAACGATCTCAAGTCGAGCCGCACCTACGACAGCCTCGGACGCGAGCAGACATTCACTGATCAATCAGGTGGCGTCACCCAGGTTGACTACGACCACAATGACCAGCCGCTCTCGATTACCGATCCTCGCGGGCTCGTCACGCGTTATCGTCGCGATGGGTTCGGCAATCTGCTCGGCACCGATAGCCCCGATGCGGGCAGCAGTCGCAGCGAATACGACCTGGCGGGTAATCGGGTCCGCCATGTTTATCAGCAGAAGGCGGGCGTCGACATCGTTATCGGCTATCAATACGACCCCCTCAATCGCCTGCGCCGCATTGATTATCCAACCGACCCGGATGTCGTTTATGACTATGACGAAGGGGATGCTGCACGCCACGGCGTGGGGCGCCTGACCACCCTCAGTGACGGCAGCGGCGTGATCCACTTCCACTATGACGCACGCGGCAACGTGCGGCGGCGCGAGACCGTCAGCCGCGATGGTAGTTACGCCCTAGGCTACGACTACGATGCTGCCGATCGACCCCGGCGCGTCACCTACGCCAGCGGCCTGGTGGTGGAATTCGAACGCGACGCCGCGGGGCGCATATCGACCATGACGGCGCGCCGTGGTATCAGCGAGACACCTCTCACCACCGATATCCGTTATCACGCGCTAGGTGGCCTCGCCAGCCTGCGTTTCGGCAACGGTCTCGCCGAAACGCGTTCGTTTGACGAGTCCGGGCGGCCGTCAGCGATAAACAATTCCGACCCGCGCTTACCCAGTTACCGTTATTCGCGCTACGACGGCGCCGACAATCTGCTGCGCGCCGATGGGGGTGTCGTCGACCAAGGTATTCTGAAAAGCGACATCCGCAACTACGACTATGACGCGACAGGCCGGCTCACATTTGAAGACAGTTCGTTGCTCGCCACGGCCCGGCGCTACTCCTACGACGCCAATGGCAATCGTTATGACTATCAGCAGTCCAGCTTGGCAGGGACACCGCTGCGTCGAGACCAGTTGCATGTGGAGTCCGTCTCGAATCGCGTTCACGGTGCCAACCAGCGCGCCGATGATTACGATGCCGCAGGTAATCAGCGGCGCTGGGTGATCCCCATCAATAACGATCCATTAAGCGCCGCGCAGGCCTTAACCGATCTTCGGCTGATTTATAACGAGGCCGGAAGATTACACAGGACCAGCCTCGGGCCGACTACTAGCATCACAGAATCGGCATACAACGGCCTCGGTCAGCGGACTGTGCGAGCCACCTTGACCAACGGTCGCCAACCGACCGTCTATCTCTATGGCGAGGGCGGCGAACTCTTGAGTGCTATCAATATCTCTCGCAATGGCGTCGTCACTTACCAGGACTATGTCTGGTTAAACGGCCGGCCCGTGGCCGAGGTGGTGACCTCACCCGCGCAGGCCACACCCCGCATCAACTACATCCACGTCAATCATCTGAATCAGGCCATGTACATGACAGGAAGAAACGGCGCCCTGACCTGGGCCTTTAAGCCCGGCGATGCCTTCGGCATGGACGCCGTCGCAGTCGATGACCCCGATGGCGATGGCGTACACGAGAACCCCGTCATCGGCGGCGCATTTCCGGGGCAGGTAATGGAAACGCCGTTTCGCAGTAATGGGTTTCGGGATTATGACGGGAGGACCGGGAGGTATGTTGAAAGTGATCCGATAGGCTTGATTGGGGGGAGGGATCAATACCTACGCCTATGTCGGGAACAATCCGGTTCTCCGCGTAGATCCTTTCGGGCTTATGGGACAAGGTGCAAACGGTGCCTCCCGATACAAGCCAGGCCCTTATGACCCGCTCAAGGGGCCGTTCGGTCTGGTCTGCGGACCATCTCAAGACCCGATTGGCGCATCTTGGATCCCAGATGGCATATGGAGGAGCGCCTGTGCGGCACACGACAAATGCTATGCAACCTGTGGGCAGTCAAAAGAGCAGTGCGATTGGGAGTTTCTGAAAGCGTCGGGAAATATGTATTACTACTTTGCGGTTTGGCAGTTCGCGGATGATGCTTATATCGAAGCGCAGAAGGCAGGCGGTTGTGGCGGATGTGACAAGTAACATTCTCACTGCTGTGCGGGGAATTTTCGCGCTACTGATCCCCGCGATATTATTGGGGTTCCTGTGGTCTGGCGGCGCGCTGAACGGCGGAGAGTACACGTTATGGGGTTTGGTACTTTCTATTTGCGTTCACGTTGTTTACGTCAGTGGTCCAACACAATTGTTCAAGCACGACAGGGTCCGTGAAATTGTTTTTAATTTCGAATGGTTAGTGCTTTTGGCCGGAGTCGTTCTGAAACTTCTAGGAGTCGTGAGAAGTCCAGATATCTCTATTCTCGCGGTATTTCTCGCACTATTGGCTGTGATGCATATTGCGCGGCGTAGCTTGATGAAGTCACGACGGGATTTCCTACCTCCAAAGTGATTCTATTGGACTCGCGGCCGGGATCAACACTTGTGCTTACGTTGGAAACCATCCAG